>NZ_LWGE01000091.1:0-332 GCF_001635315.1 Oleiphilus sp. HI0123 | reverse complement strand
GAATATTGCATAGATATATTGAGAGTTATTTTATACAGTTCGGTCATCGTTTAATTAGTAAGTTTCAAAGTGCTTAAACGTAATAAGTAAGTGGATTGTTTTAGCTATATCGGATTATACTTCATCGAATATATTTTAGGTTTATATTCCCATGTCTTTGTCTAGTTCACAGCTACCTCCTGAAAAAAGTTTTGGTGTTTTATGGTGTGCTGTTTTTCTTTGTATTTGTGCTTATTTTTATCTGCAGGCTAACGTAACGCTCTCTGTATTGTTCTTATCGTTAGCATTGGTTTTCTTTGTTAGTGCTTTTGTTTTTCCTGCATTACTAAGGC
>NZ_LWGE01000090.1:0-354 GCF_001635315.1 Oleiphilus sp. HI0123 | reverse complement strand
ACACAGCACCAAAACTCCTAATATCTCTAGAAAACTCCCATTATCCCCAATACGGCCATATTTGTGCGTAGCACGAGTCTAGGCCGAGACCCCCTGTAGATTTTGCACCTATAGAATCCGCACCTGCTCGCGTAACGATTTTTGGGGTCGTTTCCGCACCTACTGGCGGGGCGCAAGAAGTCAAATAGAGTTTTATCGGATTTGCACCGCTCGCGCTAACGTATCCACACCAAGATTAGGGCAAAATATGTGCCTTGCACGAGTCTAGCCCGTATTCCCCATGTCGGTTCTGCACCTATAGTTTTTGCACCTATAGTTTTTGCACCTATTCCCACGAGTTATTTTTATTATAGT
>NZ_LWGE01000089.1:0-8900 GCF_001635315.1 Oleiphilus sp. HI0123 | reverse complement strand
GTTTGAAGTTGACCTCTGTGAAATACTGGAAAATTAAACATTGAAATATCGACCGCACCGTCATTATTTAAAGCATAAGTTTCATTGCTGAGTAGCTCTGTAATGAATCTTTTTTGAGAAGTAAACTAATGGACCATAAGCCTTACATTTATCGTTTCGACGAAACATACATGTAAGTGTCTTTTCTCTTAGAATGCTGGCCATAGTTTGCTTCTCAATTCTATATGCGTCAGGCGAAATCATCACGATTTAGCACATGTATCGTTTTCCAGCTTACTATTAGCACTCATTATTGCGATGAACTCTTCTATTTCCATCGACTCTGCCTCGTACAGTTTTTCGCTCAGTGCTTTTAATCGTGCTTTATTTTCCTCTAATAGCTGTCTAACTTCTTGTTCGCTCTGATTCAGCCAAAACTTGATTCTATCGTTACAGCACTTCGCTAATGATGGGTCAGAATTCAGTTGCTCTGGATGCACCTGAAGCGCACCTATTTCTGAATCCAACCCCAGCTGCATGACAGCTTTTCGTGCCAAGTT
This sequence comes from Oleiphilus sp. HI0123, assembly GCF_001635315.1. Classification (NCBI taxonomy): domain Bacteria; kingdom Pseudomonadati; phylum Pseudomonadota; class Gammaproteobacteria; order Oceanospirillales; family Oleiphilaceae; genus Oleiphilus; species Oleiphilus sp. HI0123. The sequence continues at coordinate 8,361 of NZ_LWGE01000089.1, read as the reverse complement.
ATTCGCTTTCATTAAGTCGCTTCCAGCGCCATTAGACATTCCGGCTTCACCAAGCATTAACCTTTCAGCCTCTCTGCCTGCTAAGCAAACTGCGATCTGGCGAGAGATGTCTGTGCGAGTCATACCTAATTGCCCCGATGCATTATTTGACTCATCTCTCCATGCAACAAAACCTAAGCTGCCTGTTCTTGGTTGGATTGAAATGTAATCAATTGACACGCCTGGCAGTAAATAATGCATCGCCAGAGCATGCCCTGCCTCATGGCAGGCAGTTGACCATTTTTCTTCTTTGGCTAACGTTAGATCTTCTCGGGGCGTGCCGTAAACACGTTGCTCAAAAGCTTCCAGTATATCCTCTGATGTCGGATCACGATCTTCACCATCGGCTATATACACAGCATGTCGAATAGCGGATTCTATCGATGCTGCAGACTCTCCTTGCGTTCTTAGCACAAGCTTTTCTTCAGCTTCGTCAGGCAAAAAAACTTCCAGTCGCTCAATACCTTTTTGAATGAGTTGCTCACGTGCTTTCCTGTTGGGCAAGTCACAATCAATGGTCTCGTCAAAACGGCCCGGCCTGGTTAAGGCAGAATCTAAACTATTGGGAAAGTTAGTTGCAGCCAACACAAGAACAGGTCGAGAATGGCCACTGAAGCCATCCATTTCTCCCAACAACGTATTAACAATACCGTGGTAATCACCACTTCTTCTTTGCTGTCCAATTGCATCTATCTCATCGATAAATATGATTGAAGGCGCTAACCTTCTGGCATTGGCGAACAAATCTCTTAGTTTACTTTCTGCAACACCCGCCCCGGGGGATAATAATTCCGCCGAATTTATACTGAAAAAGGGTAAGCCACACTCCCCGGCAGCAGCCCGGGCCAAGAAAGTTTTTCCCGTTCCTGGAGGACCAGCAAGCAAGTATCCTCCGGGAGGTCTAAACCCAAAGCGGCCGATTCTACCAGGATGCTGTAACCAACCTATCGCTCTTGAAATCTGTCTGACACCTCTTTCATTACCAACAATATCACTGAATTTAAGATCGGGAATTTCGCCAAGCCCAGACATTTGGCCCTCATCACCAGGCGTTATAATCGGTTCTAAGCGTGTGAGTATGGTTTCTAATGTGATGTGGTCTGTCTTGGCCTTAGCTCGCCAATCAAACTGCAAGCGTTTACGCTCTCTGACAACAGCCTGAACAAGTCGCGCAAGTCTTCTTTTCTTGAGCATCAAAGTCACTTCATTAATAAAGTCTTCAGGTCTTTTGCTTTGATAGGTCAGAACCGCAGTTATTCCATCGATAGACTTTGCAGCTTTGATAGCCTTTTCTGTCACTTTGGCACGTCCAGGATCGCGACAGAAGGCGACGATAGGAACATCTAGAAATCTATTGCGCAGCTCCATAATCAGGCTTAGCGCTGTCGTACTCTTTAGCTGCGCCACATCATCTTCTATAAAGAGATCTATAAGAATTAGGTCTGGACGAAGTTCTTTACTCACTATTTGAGAGCTCATCTCATGAGCAATTCGTTTATGGCGGATTGGCAAACCAGCTTTAGCACAACCCTGAATAATTTGTGCTTCGGTTCTATCGTCATCATCGACAATGAGTACGGTTTCTGGGTTATCTAGTCCTCGATCGGCCATTAAGCTATTAAGAACATCTTCTAATCCACTTACCTTCACTGAGATATAAAACTCTTCTCCCGGTAAAGAAGAGTTTTCATAACATTCTAGAATCGGTTCCAAGCAATCTACAATATCAGACTCTGCGGCGCTATTAGCAGTTCGAGCAGATAGGTCAGGCAAACGCTTTAGTAGGTTAATGGTCGCCAATTCAGTTGAGCAATCAGGCGTGTCAACCGCCAGAGTTGATATCTCACTTGAACATCTTTTCCAAGAAGACTTATATATGTCTAGCAAATGTTCCGGACAAAGTGATTCAAAGACGAGTAAGTGCCCTTTACTCAGTCGATTCACGAACTCAGGAGATAGACCTTTATCGCTATTATTTTTATCTTGTCTTAGAAGCCCCCCAAGGCTGGTCGTATCCAGTGTTCCGAAAACCTGACCACTTTCACGTCTTTGTGAAAGCTCTTCACTCCCCAAATTCGTTGTAAACAGAATAAATGTTTGAGAGAAATCTACCCACTTAAAAGAAGTGCTATCCTGGCAGAGACCTCTGTCTAAGATTGCCAACAAAGATTGAATGATTTGCGGATGTGCCTTTTCAATTTCATCAAAAAGAATGACTGTTTTGGGGTAGCAATAAACTTGAGTAGTGAGTTCGCCCATAGATGGGTCAGCGTAAAATTGCCCCACACCCAACAGCGATGCAACAGCCTTTTCATCGGTATATTGTTGCATATCAAAGCGCAAGAAATTGAAGGGCTCACCTTCAACGTTTTCCAATTGCTCAGCAAAAGTTTCAGCAAGAAGCGTTTTTCCAGTTCCCGGCTCCCCCATTAATGTAAATATTGCTCTTGGCCCTTTGTTTACATTTAGCCTTGCTTGAGCATATCCATCACATAAGCTCTCCAATGCTTTGTCTTGTCCAGAAATGAATGACTTTAAATGGCTATTGAGACGTTTCGCCCTATCTCTATAAACCAAGTAATCACATGCTTTGTGGTTCTGTGTCACCCAATCTATACAAAAGTCAGATTGTTCACCGAATACCGTAAAGTAACCATTCAATAAACCCGAAAGATCACCCTCCATAATGCTTTTTTCTGCAGGCTTGAGCATTTTCTTCCATGCTTCAACGAGCGTATGATTCTTCGCCTGATAACCAAACCAGTCTAGATGGTCTTGCCCTCCAGGTGGTTTAAGCGTGACACTCTCAAGCAACAGTTTTCTCTGCGCTGCGATAGCGGAACCCTCATGCAAGAGAAAGGAGGGTCGACCATAGTAGAGACTAACGCCTCTCTGGATGATGGGTACTTGAAGCATGGCCAGCAAAAAACCAAGACCCGGATCTTCCAGGCCACAAACATCTATAAACTTAAGCTCATGAACGAGTTGTTTAAAAACTCTCATTCTTTCCTGCTCGGAAAGAGACTTGAGTTCCTTATTTATTTCGGCAGAAACAACAGGAATTAACTTTGATATATCAGATATCGAACTGTTAGTTTCGTTTGCATGCTCAAGATTTTCGATTTTTCTAGTGACATCTTCACCCTGTTTAATGTTCTGTCCATTCTCAGAAACGAGTGATGATAAATCTTCTTTTCTACTCATAAAGTCTTCACAACAAAAATGGTCTGGTTAATAAATTCACAAGGTATCGATAAACCTCTCAGCACGAGCACAAGCACTCTCTAGGTTTAGACCTAAAGGAGTCAAAACGTTATTTGGGCCAGCCTCTTCTTTGCTCATCACATCGCGGATGCTCTGAAGCTCTTCTATTTTTTTGTGAGCTTTATCTATTTTTTCGGTAACACTTCGAATACTTGACTTGGAAGAGGTGACTTCAAATTTTGCTTTTGAAACTTTAGACTTTAGCGCAATCATTGATTTCCTAATGCTTCCTTCTTTTTTTAACGCGTTCATCCATTCCTCTTCTTGTCTAAATTGATTCAAGCTATATCTATGCTCCTGCACTTGATCAAAAAGCATCTGTTTAGAATCCATTTCTTGTTGTAAATCTTCATAACTTTTTTCGTCAATATCCAGTGACGCTCGATGTTCCTTAACAAAAGCTTCGTACTTATCGATCATTTCTCTCTGATGATCAATTTGCCTATCAATTTGCTCTACTGAACCAATGCCATAGTCTTTATAACGTTGTGCTTGATTGATTCTTTCATTGTGTTGAGAAGCGGCCTCTTTAGATTTCGCTAAAATTTTTTCGCAGTGCTTTAACAACGGAACAATTTGAATATTCACGCGTTCCTTTATCTGATTTTTATGCTCTCCTGGGTCGAGCTTCATAAGCAGGCTATGGGAGTGCTGTAACTGAGTATCAAATCGAGCTAGCCATTTTTCATAAACACCTGCATAGCTCATATCGCCAGGATAAGGCAGGTACTTGATATTATTAATAGCAGAATCGAACGAATCGAAGGCTTTAAATACCGCCACTTCATACTCAAACGAAGCGTCATTAGGAATGCCATTTGCCGAACCCAACAGCCAATTTACGATGACTTTACTATCTAGTTCGATGGCTAAAGAGAGAGGCGAATAATAATAGCTTTGGTCGCGAATACTAAAATCTACACCTTGCTTTTGAAGCCATTCCACACTGGCTAGATTTCCACTTAGTACGGCCATGTGAGCTAAAGTCATATCAATCTCAGTCACTTCGGTCCCCAACCGGAAACGAGCGTTATGCGCTCTATAACAACTATCCTTTGCTACCAAATATTGCCCACAAGAATGAACACCACTCTTGCTTATAATGCTGGATGGAGCAATCGTTTTCTTCGATGGGCCATCGAGATTTCGTCCATGTTCAGCTTCCCAGCTTAGTGCTGGGGCGATACCTGGTAATTGTACGTCGCCAAGAAAAACTAGCGCTTCTATTAAGGTCCAGTCAGAAAAGAAAAATGGCTGCATTGAGGGGGTAGATAGTTTGGTCCACAGTCGGGTGCTTAGCGGAAAGTAATTGGCGCTGAGGTTAAGGTCAAAGCCGTAGTTTTTGTATATGGGCAGCAGCGTATCTAGAACTTCAGGATCACTATATCTTGAAATTAAACTAAAATATCCGGACTCATTTAACGTTAAGCCATACTGTTTGACGATAGTTTCCGGGTCAGAATTAAGCGCTTCTTTTATATCCAACGCAGTATTGTGTGTTTTAGTGACATCTATTTCTATTCTTTTACTGCTTTGCTCAATTCTTTGAGTACGCTCGTCAATGACTCTGACACCCCTATTTATATCATCGAGTTCATTCATTACTGCATCAAAAACGCGTTGAAAATCTTTTACACTTTCAATATTTGCAGCAAGCACGCCACCCTCTGGTTTGTTATTCTGAGACCAGTAATATGACCCAAACATTAGAATGGCAAGAATTGTTGTGGCTGCAATCCCAAGGCCCGGCCAGTCATCACCAAACTTCCTCTTGAGCCAAGCATCTTTATCAACAAGATGAAACCCTTCTATGAGCAACAAAGAAATGATAGCTGCTATCGCGATATAGTGCCCAAACTCGGCATATTGAATGAAGAAGTCTTGAACAACGCTTGTCAAGGTCGCTAGAGTACCAAAGAAGGCCGTCACCTTCGGGTGTTTGGTGTAATAACTAAATGCAGATACTAGGCTCATTCTCTCAACCGGATTAAAACGCTATGAACTTCACTCACGAAAATAAGTTGAACAAATGCTTCAACACACAAATCTTGTGTCCTCATTTTCTAGAATGATGTGTCTTCTTGGTGAATATATATTTGTGCATCGAGTCAATAATCAAAGACGCGGCAAAGCTAGTTCAATATATTCAGTGCTTTCGTCAGTTCTTTGAGAAGTAGCTTTTCTTGTTCGACCACTCTATCGTCAAACTTATCTGTTGAAGCACACGCTGCGGCAATATCAATGCAATAGCTCAATATGGAATCGCCTTTATCTTGTGCCTTACCAGTCTCTTTAAGCCAATCTATAGTGAGCTCTCTTATTTCACTAAGTAAGCCCTCAGAAGGTCGTACGTGTAGAAAACGGTTCAAAAACTCTCTCGTATCTTCTTTGGAGACAACGGTAACACCCTCGACAAGACTATTTAATTGAGCGACGTGCTTTTCTGTTATCTCATGAATAATAGATACTTCTTTACTCTGATTTCTTCCGTCAGCCCACATCACTTCGATAAGTGGCACCAGTTCGAGAAGGTAAGTATGCTGAGGCTTGAGGTCGTATCTTTCTATGAGGTGTTGTATCTTCAATTGTTTACCTTAGTTTAATTCTTGATTTATGCCGTTACCAAAAGTCTAGTCTGAGCATTGCTTTTAGCAAGGCACTCTTCATGACTCATCGTTTAATCGTTTTCTTTGCTAGATAGCGATTAAGAATTTAGTTCAATATATTTTTTATTTCATCGTGAACAAAAAAGCTTTTTCACAATAAGTCTGGGTTCTTAGATAAGCCCTTGAATAAACTGTTTTTTATACTTTAATTTTTCTAACGGTATTTTTCTTGATTTTAAAGTAGGAAACAACGAATGAGTTTTGGGTGGGAGCAATTTGAAGATTGGTATAGGGATTTTCGCTACGATATTCAGAATGCTGTTAACGAACTTGAGATAATCGACGAAAACAATAAAAAGCGTAAAAAAGGTGCTGCACTGCGATTCCTGATGCATGGGATTCTAAGCTCAGAAATAAGCGCTGGCACTTTGTCTAATAAGTTGACGCCTACCTCTGAAACTCATGATCTCAGTCTTTCAGAGGGCTGGCATATCATCAATATTTCAAACGATGTGAAAGCTTTGATGACTCTCTGCAGACATAAGAGCATTCTTTTGACGCCTCGAGTCAACAAATTGAATGTATCTGAAGAAGCACTCATACCAGTCTTCACCAATATGCGGCAGGAATTATCTGAAACACAAGACTTAATTCGTCGGTCAATTGAAGAAAAGAGTAGTGACAAAGGTGCGGTTTCCTTACCCACAAAGAATGCGCTAAAGCGTGAAGTTTATGAGGACTTCTGCGCAGCCATTGCAATGCTTGCTCACCTAGAAGCTATGATGATTGAGCACCAGAATTCAGATGAAGAAATTGATAACGATGCAAGATTTCAGCAACTGGCGATGAATATAAGCCAATGGTCTGAGAACTTAAAGAAGGACCCAATTCAATTTGAAGACTTTCTTGAGGTTACTGGTCTTCGTCGTGCAGACATGAATCGATTTGGTGACACCTCTAAGCAAGGTATACCAGCAATTTCACTCAAGCTTTTTCTTCGAACTATTGAGGCCGACAAATCTAACACCTTAGTTGAAGCGTTATGCCGTTCCTTGGATTTTCGCGTATTTCCTTTAGAGCCTAAAGGGGTGGATATAAGCTCCAAAAGTATTATTGACCATTTTGTAGAACTGGAAGGCCGTCAAGCGGATACACTTACAAAACTAAATCATGCCCTCAAAGATAAGCAGATTACTCAAGACGAGCTCAACGAGATTGCAGAAGAGCTAAGAGAAGAGTATGGAGCAGAACTGGCTTTGCTAAACATGCTTACCGAAATAGATGCTTAGTTAGAATGTGAAGTTTTTCGTTTTCTCATGATGAAATACCAACGCGTTGTAACTACTCTGAACAAAGTTGAACGGTCACATCGTTCCTTATTCAGAAATAACTTACATGTTGTACCACTAAAAAATCCCAATACCTTCGTGTGAACCTAAAGATTAATTAAAAGGAGAAATCATTGAGCAGCAGAAACTATTTGGGCCCTTATGCCTCGAAACTGAAGAAGGAACAAGAGGCTATGACATGGGCTATTCATAATATGAAGAAAACCGGAGAAAAATATTGGATAGATGACCGTTCGCGAGCCTATACATTATCAGATTTAATGGAGATTAGAGATAGGATTGATCAACGTATAAAAGGTTCACAAAGGTACTTTGAAAAAGTTGACAAAAAAGAATGGAAATACACACACGAGATTTTCATCGAGAAATTAGCTGAACAAGAATATGAGTACAGAATCCCAAACGATACTGAGAGATGTTTGACTAATGCGCTAAGGGACGTGAACGCCCTATCCAAAGGCTCTTCAAATAGCAAAAATCTACCCACTAGTATCTATGCTTATTTAAATGAAGCGCTAAACCTGTATAAAGTATCTAAGCTTCAGTGGATCCAACACCGTTTTTTTGAACTTGCTGCAACGATTGGATTTTTGAGTGGAAAAGACGCAATCCCTATTCCTGATTCACTAGAACCAAGCACAGAAAAAGTCTATCTCGACCGTTATGAGAAAATTCAAGAAGAATCAATAAAAGAAAAGCTACTTTATTTGAATGTTCGACCTGATGAGTTGGAGTATCTTAATGGGCAAGCTAGGCGATGTGGCATAGACGTTGCTCGAAGAATTGCTAGTAATGAAGCCGATAGGAATTCAACTAAAAAAAGACAATCGCATGTAACCCAAAAACCAACGCTGACTAGAAAGAAGCCAGTTAAATTTAATCTAGGATTTAAGCTAGACCAAGAGCTTAAACCTAGGAAAGAAAAAAAAGGGCCTAAATTTAAGCTAGGTTTCAAACTAGGCGATGAAACCAAAGAGCCAAAAGTTATGCAGCCAGATAAGCTTAGGAATGAAAAAATTGAATCCAAAGATAGCACTACAACTAATAGCAATAAAATCGAAAAGAAGGAAGCTAAATACAAATTACCAATTAATAAGCACCTC
>NZ_LWGE01000088.1:0-329 GCF_001635315.1 Oleiphilus sp. HI0123 | reverse complement strand
GACCTGGGGCCGGCGATGGGAATGATTGGTACCTTGATCGGTTTGGTTGCGATGCTGTCCAACATGGATGACCCGAAGTCCATTGGTCCTGCGATGGCGGTAGCTCTATTGACCACGCTATATGGAGCGATGCTTGCAAATATGGTTGCTATCCCTTTTGCTGACAAACTGACTCTTAGAATGGAAGAGGAAGAGTTGATCAAGTCCATGTCAATCGATGCCGTTTTGGCGATTCAGGCTGGTCAAAACCCACGTGTTATTGAAGCTATGTTGAGAACCTACTTGTCTGAAGGCAAGCGAGAAACAGGTGAAGAATAGTTCTGGTTTAT
>NZ_LWGE01000087.1:0-538 GCF_001635315.1 Oleiphilus sp. HI0123 | reverse complement strand
GTAGTTTGATCACCTTGAACATATTCTTCTTGGAAAGAACTTGAGGAAAAATGAGCGCAAGCTGGTAAAAGAGCAGAACAAACAGCAATGAAAATTAATATTCGTATTTTTTTAATCACTAATACTTCCTTTTGTGGATGATGCCTAAAAATTCTAACGCCTTTAGCTGCGGCGAGCGATAGCGAGTCCAGCCCAAGGCGTCCTTGGGCGATGCAGGCTAAACTTGTTAAGTTTGATCATGATGAGCAAAACTCGAAATATTTTTGCTTTAAGACGGTATTGATAATCTCATCGCGAGCCGATCCATGCAGTCTGATAGCTTCAGCAAGGACCGATAAATAAGGGTACAAAACTGCATAAGTGTTTAAAACTAACGGATCAAGAGTAACTTCTAGATATTCGCTAGTTAGTGTTTTCCAGCAAACTTTGATCGATTCTAACTCGAGATACAAAGTATGGACATAATCTGGAGAATCTTCATTTTGCGCGATTTCTTGGATTAATTTAGCAGCGCGACTAGCCAAGTGTATGCGGCGTT
>NZ_LWGE01000086.1:0-727 GCF_001635315.1 Oleiphilus sp. HI0123 | reverse complement strand
CACACCGAAAGTAATACGGCTAGACAGCTCTGGTAGTTGGTCAGCTAGTGCCTTTAATGCTAGGTCTAGTTTTGCAGTGACGTTGAACTCGCCAGCGTCTAGCGCGTCGATGTATGCAAGTTTCAGGGCGTGATAAGTACGCGCATTAATTGGGTCTTTGCGAACATCGAAACGGTTATCACGAATCCAGCCGTCTAGAGCTAGGTCGTGGTTAGACTCGACAACGTATAGCGGCGCAATTTCCGCTAGTTCGTTCAGACGATTGATAACGTCTGCTAGGTCATCCACAACGGCACGTTTTTGTTGGCTGTATAAGAAAGTCCAATCTTCGCGGTTGTGGTGGTTACGGCTCATAAAATCTAGAGCGTCATGAACAACGATTAGTTGCGGGTTGTTTTCTTCCAGCCAGTTTAGCGCACGATTCCATGAATCATCGCACATCTTTTCACAATGCAAATCGCCTAATACAATGACCGGACGCTGCTCGAATGTATCGTTGTACGCCTTTACTGTGCCGTCAGGGTAGTATACAGAGCCGTTATCTACGATAACGCCATGTTTATCAGCCACTAATCGGCGGTGAGAGACAAAGCCGTTTACCACTGTAACAAGGATACCACCGAAACAATGTTCCGCTTCCGCTTCCGCCCCTGCGCGGCTATCAGTGTAGTGAATGCTAGTGCATACGGTTGTAGTGTATGCCCAACGGTGAGCGCCGTTTTTCTGG
>NZ_LWGE01000085.1:0-274 GCF_001635315.1 Oleiphilus sp. HI0123 | reverse complement strand
GATTAGATGCAGCAGGGGCAATATATAGTGATGGTATTAGAAATATTAACTCTGGTCCGGTTACCACATTCAGCAATTTTACAGTGGTTGCAGAAAATCGAGTTGTTCTGAAGCCTGAATCCTTAGATTTTGATACGGCAGTTTTGTTTGGGTGTGCCTTGCCTACTGGAGCGGGAATGGTCTTGAACGAGTTGACTATTACATCAAAAGAAACAGTTGCTGTTTTGGGCTTGGGTGGGATTGGTCTTTCTGCGGTTATGGCCTTAGTTGCTCT
>NZ_LWGE01000084.1:0-425 GCF_001635315.1 Oleiphilus sp. HI0123 | reverse complement strand
AATAGCGGGAAAGCAAATGTATTACAAGTTCAAGAGGCTGCCGACCTGGTGGCTGGTGATAAGGAAGTTCGTATTGCAGTGAAAGCTGCGGGATTGAATTTTGCTGATATTTTGGCTCGACAAGGCCTCTACCCTGATGCGCCGAAAACGCCTTGTACCGTTGGCTATGAAGTATCGGGTGTCATTGATGCTATCGGCACAGGCGTAGATGAATCCTGGCTAGGCAAGGAAGTTATCGCCTTAACACGCTTTGGCGGCCAAGCTGAGCAAGTCACAGTGCCCCTACAACAAGTATTTGATAAACCAGAAACGCTCTCCTTCGAAGCCGCAGCAGCAATCCCCGTAAACTACCTTACCGCCTACCAATTACTCGTCGCGATGGGAGGCTTACAAGCTCATGAGAGCGTTCTCATTCACAATGTGGG
>NZ_LWGE01000083.1:0-386 GCF_001635315.1 Oleiphilus sp. HI0123 | reverse complement strand
TTCGCTGCTATCAAAACGATCTTACAGCTGAGCTGTTCTATCAAGAAGATGCTCTGTTGAATCGTTTCTCTCATTTCGAAAGCGAATTAGAACGTATTGCCAGATCAGGGATGGGCGACGAATGGGGAGGGCGTTTAAGTTTGGCTAAGCAGGCTTTTGATCTCTCGTTAAGCTATGCCCGCCTGTATGCTAATCATTTCTCCATACTAATCGATAAGAATACTTTTCAAAGCACACCTTATAGTCAGCGTTACGAACTCTATGGGCTTTCGCTGGGTATCAATCAGGGAAGCATTATGTACGAGCTTGATTTGGCCTATAAAACAAATCAACTCTCTTCAGTATATGCGCTGAGTGGTCGGCCTGAAAACTTAGAAAACAGGCTT
>NZ_LWGE01000082.1:0-412 GCF_001635315.1 Oleiphilus sp. HI0123 | reverse complement strand
CGTGCGGATCCGTGACTGGATGTCGTCGGCTAGGGTTTCCAGCAGTTCGGTCTCGTCGAAGAAGCGGACGCGGGGATCCATGGTCGCTCCTTTCCACCTCGGGCCCGCAGCGTGCTATGCACGTCACCATGCGCAACATTGCAACTGCCGTTTTAATGCTCACTTGGATTGAAAGCGCCTCGGCAGCGCCGATCCCTGAGCACGACGTTGAGCGGGCCTGCTCCACGCTAGTTGACCGCACCCTTGTGGCGGCATGCATCCGGTCCGAGCAGAGCAACTACGACTATGTTAAGTCAATTTGGCCCGCGTTGTCGTCTCAAAGGCAGACGCTCTGCTCCAAATTTTCCGAGGATCTCGGAGCAAATTATTACGCTTTCTACAAGGCTCTTGCGAACTTCGTTTCAGCACAAGC
>NZ_LWGE01000081.1:0-473 GCF_001635315.1 Oleiphilus sp. HI0123 | reverse complement strand
TCCTGAATTTCTTTAACAATAAAATTTCCAATCGATGTATCAATCTCTTTAGGTAATTTATTGTTAATTTTTTCTTTTACTTCTTCATTGCTTATTTCTACATTAATCCCGTAATAATTGAAGTAAAAAAGGCCTACCGCTGCTAAAGCAACAATAAAACAGAAAATATAAAAAATACTGAAATCTTTTTTCATTCTAGCTTCCCTTTATAAAGGTTCATATTACATATGACCTTGACCTTTCCCCTGAGTTAGTACCAGTTCCTCAATGAGAAATCCGAGTTTACGCAGCCTGTTTTGCAACCTCTTTAATAGCTCACTTATTGAAATGAGACGTTTTTCAACAAGAGTAAATTAAATGTAGGATTTTTGAAAATGTTCTAGTCTAGTAGCAACGATATTTTTATTATGAGGACATAATGTATTTCATTGCCGTTGCTATTGTTAACTTAGCTTATATATTTTCTGAATTGA
>NZ_LWGE01000080.1:0-837 GCF_001635315.1 Oleiphilus sp. HI0123 | reverse complement strand
ATATACTTCAAAACTATGATGATAAGCACCTCGAAAGTAGAACCGATTAATTGCGGCGACATCCACCTCCTTAGCCAGGCTCTCAAAGCTTGCGGTGACCCTCTTCGCCTTCAGATCCTTCAGGTACTGCAGTTTGAGACCTTTGGCGTACTCGAGCTGACTCAACTTTTTAACACCAAACAGTCTGGCATGAGTCACCATTTAAAGGTACTCAGCCAATCAAGTCTTGTAGAAGCACAGCGCGAAGGTAATGCCGTCTTTTATCGTCGTCCAGTCTCATTCGATTCACAGCGAGTAAAGTCTACTACTGAACAATTATTTTCCTTAGTTGACCAGTGCCCGCTTGATCAAAGCCTACAAGACAAAATCAAATGTATTCAGGAACAACGTGCAGTTCAATCGCAAGCATTTTTTTCGCGCAATGCAGACCGCTTTCATGAACAACAAGAGCTTATTGCGAAACATAGCTTATATGCGCAAGCAAGCTTTGAGCTTCTTCTGCAAGAGCAGCGCGCCAATCTAGCAGAACAAACCATTATTGAATTTGGGCCAGGAGAAGGTCATTTTCTACGCCCGCTTAGCGAGACATATAAATCCGTTATTGCCATCGATAACTCTCAAGATATGCTAAATAAAGCGCGTGCTTTTGCGCTAAGTGAAGGTTTGAACAACATTACCTTTGAATTAGGCGATACCCATAGCTATAAAAACTTGTGCAACAAAAACGAAAGGCCGCAAGTAGACGCAGCTGTCATGAATATGGTTTTACATCATGTTCCCGCCCCTGCTCAAATATTTATTGATGTCTATGCAATTTTAAAGCCTGGCAGTTCATTG
>NZ_LWGE01000079.1:0-5103 GCF_001635315.1 Oleiphilus sp. HI0123 | reverse complement strand
GCTCTTAAAAAGATTGAGGAGATGTTGGGATGAATGAACAACGTATCTATAAGGTTCTTTTAGGTCCTCATATTTCTGAAAAAGCTTCTATGGCAGCAGAGAACAACCAGGTTTGTTTTAAGGTTGCTGCGGATGCTAGCAAGCCAGAAATCAAGAAGGCTGTTGAGAAACTTTTCAATGTTACAGTTGAAGCAGTTCAAACTGTAAATATTAAAGGCAAGACTAAGTTCACTAAGAACGGTCTTGGTAAGCGCAAAGATATTCGTAAGGCTTATGTCAAATTGGCAGAAGGTCAGGATATCGATTTCATGGACGTGGAATAAGGTAGAGGTCGAATTATGCCAGTCGTAAAAACCAAACCAACATCTGCCGGCCGTCGTCATGTCGTTAAGGTAGTACACCCTCATTTATACAAGGGTCGTCCTTATGCGCCGTTAGTTGAAAAGAAATCTAAAAATGGCGGTCGTAATAACAACGGTCGTATTACTGTTCGTCACAAGGGTGGCGGTCATAAGCAGCACTATCGTGTTGTTGACTTCAAGCGCACAAAAGACGGCATTCCAGCTGTTGTTGAGCGTATCGAGCACGATCCAAATCGTTCAGCGCACATCGCATTGCTGAAATATATGGATGGCGAGCGTCGTTACATTATTGCTCCTAAAGGTGTTGAAGTCGGTCAAGAGATTCGTTCGGGTGAAGATGCTCCTATTAAAGTAGGCAGTACCTTACCTATTCGAAATATTCCTGTGGGTAGTGTTATCCACTGTGTTGAATTGAAGCCTGGTAAAGGCGCTCAAATCGCTCGTAGTGCAGGTACTTCTGCGCAGCTAGTAGCAAGAGAAGGTGCTTATGCAACTCTTCGTTTGCGTTCTGGTGAAATGCGTAAGGTTCTTGTTGAATGTCGAGCTACTTTGGGTGAGGTTTCAAACAGTGAGCACAGCCTACGGCAATTAGGTAAAGCGGGTGCATCACGTTGGCGCGGTATTCGACCAACGGTGCGTGGTGTTGTTATGAACCCAGTTGACCACCCACATGGTGGTGGTGAAGGGCGAACCTCTGGTGGTCGTCACCCTGTTACTCCTTGGGGTGTACCTACTAAAGGCTATAAAACTCGCAAGAACAAACGCACTGACAAGATGATAGTACGTCGTCGGTCGGCTAAGTAATTAACTAAGAGGGTTACGCTGTGCCACGTTCTTTGAAAAAAGGTCCATTTATAGACCTTCATTTATTGAAGAAAGTAGAAACGGCTCTGGAAAAAGGTGACAAGAAACCAATTAAGACTTGGTCTCGTCGTTCAACTGTTTTTCCTGAGATGGTAGGCCTGACTATTGCGGTTCATAACGGACGTCAACACGTTCCTGTTTATGTAACCGAAGATATGGTTGGTCATAAATTAGGTGAATTTGCTGCAACGCGTACTTATCGGGGTCATGATGCCGATAAGAAAGCGAAGCGATAATTCTGAGAGGATATTGAGATGGAAGTAGCTGCAAAGCATAGAGGTGCTCGTCTATCTGCTCAGAAGGCACGTTTGGTAGCAGATCAGATCCGAGGAAAGGGTGTAGAAGAGGCGTTGGAAGTTTTAACTTTCAGCACTAAGAAAGCTGCAGCCCTTATGAAGAAAGTGTTGGAGTCGGCTATCGCAAATGCAGAGCATAACGATGGTTTGGACGTAGATGAGCTTAAAGTTTCAACAGTATTTGTTGATGAAGGCCCAACTATGAAACGAATCCGACCACGTGCGAAAGGTCGTGCTGATAGAATATTCAAGCGCACCTGTCATATCACGGTCAAAGTGGCCGATAACTAGGAGATACTAAGATGGGTCAGAAAGTACATCCTACTGGTATCAGACTGGGTATTGTGAAAGACCACAACTCCGTTTGGTATGCAGAGAAAGGTGATTACGCTAAGTACTTGCTAAACGACATTCAGGTACGTGAGTATTTGATGAAAAAGCTTGAAAGAGCGTCAGTTAGCAAGATCACTATCGAGCGACCAGCTCAGAACGCTCGTGTGACAATTCACACTGCGCGTCCTGGTATCGTAATCGGTAAGAAAGGCGAAGATGTTGAAAAGCTTCGCAAAGAGATTGGCGAAATGATGGGGATTCCGGTTCACATCAATATCGAGGAAATTCGTAAGCCAGACTTGGATGCTAAGTTGGTTGCTGCAGGTGTAGCTAGCCAATTGGAACGTCGTGTTATGTTCCGTCGTGCAATGAAGCGTGCAGTTCAAAATGCAATGCGTCAAGGTGCGAAGGGTATCAAGATACAGCTTGGTGGTCGTTTGGGTGGTGCTGAGATAGCTAGAAGTGAATGGTATCGTGAAGGTCGTGTGCCTCTACATACATTGCGTGCAGACGTTGATTACTCAACGCATGAGGCAAATACCACTTACGGCATTATTGGCGTTAAAGTTTGGATCTTCAAGGGCGAGATTCTGGGTGGTATCGAACAGGTACGTGCTGAGAAGAAAGCTACCAAGAAGAAAGCTGCTAAGTAAGGGGCCAAGTAATGCTACAACCAAAACGTACCAAATTTAGAAAAATGCAGAAAGGCCGTAACCGCGGTCTGGCTCAGCGCGGTGCAAAGATAAGCTTCGGCGAATATGGTCTTAAGTGTACCGATCGCGGGCGTATTACTGCACGACAGATTGAGGCGGCTCGTCGTACGATCTCTCGAAAAGTTAAGCGTGGTGGTAAGATCTGGATCCGAATTTTTCCTGACAAGCCGATTACGCAAAAGCCTTTAGAAGTTCGTCAAGGTAAAGGTAAAGGTAGTGTTGAATATTGGGTTGCCCAGGTTCAGCCAGGTCGAGTTTTATTCGAAATTGAAGGTGTGCCGGAAGAGCTGGCGCGTGAAGCATTCGCTCTTGCAGCTGCAAAATTACCTGTTTCGACAACCTTTGTTGAAAGGACGGTGATGTAATGAAAGCAAGTGAATTAACAAGTAAGTCTGTAGACGAGTTGAATCAGGATCTTCTTGGTTTGCTTAAAGAGCAGTTTAACTTGCGTCTACGCAAGTCTACTGGTCAGTTGAATCAGTCTCATTTACTTCGTCAGAATAGACGCGACATTGCACGCATTAAAACTGTATTGACGCAAAAGGCAGGTGAATGATTATGACTGATACTGCACAGAACACAGCTCGTACCTTAAATGGTAAAGTTGTTAGTAACAAAATGGATAAGTCAATCACTGTGATGATTGAGCGTCGTGTAAAGCATCCAATCTACGGTAAGTACGTTAAGCGTTCTACCAAGGTACATGCTCACGATGAGAATAACGAATGCAACATCGGCGATGTAGTAACAATTCAAGAGACGCGTCCTCTTTCGAAGACAAAGTCTTTCACGTTACTAAACATCGATGAAAAAGCATCTAACGTTTAACCCCTGGTAAGGTTTGGAGAACAACGATGATTCAGACGGAAAGTATGCTAGATGTGGCCGATAACAGCGGTGCGCGTCGAGTAATGTGTATTAAAGTGCTGGGTGGTTCACATCGTCGTTATGCACGAATTGGTGATGTAATTAAAGTCACTGTAAAAGAAGCTATACCTCGCGGCAAAGTCAAAAAAGGCGATGTCATGAGTGCTGTGGTAGTGCGTACGCGTAGTGGTGTACGTCGCCCAGATGGCTCTTTAATTAAATTCGATGGTAACGCTGCTGTGTTGTTAAACGCTAGTGATGCACCGATTGGAACTCGTATTTTTGGTCCTGTAACTCGTGAGTTGCGCGGCGATAAGTACATGAAAATTATTTCTTTAGCACCTGAAGTGCTTTAAGGACGAGAGGCCGGTTATGAAAAAGATCAAACGTGACGATGAAGTGATTGTCATAGCAGGCAAGGACAACGGTAAGCGTGGTAAAGTTAATCGTGTGATGAAGGATGGCCGTTTGGTCGTTTCTGGAATCAACATGATTAAGCGCCACACTAAGCCTAACCCAATGCTGGGTACGCCAGGTGGCATTGTTGAGAAAGAAGCGCCAATTCAGGCTTCTAATGTTGCGATTTTTAATCCAACAACCAACAAAGCAGACCGTGTAGGCTTCAAAGTCCTTGAAGATGGCAAGAAGGTACGTGTATTCAAATCTAACGACGAGCTCGTAGATAAGTAGGCAGGTAATAAACCATGGCAAATATGAAAGAAGTTTATAAAAGCGAAGTGGTACCTGCACTGCAAAAAGAGTTCGATTACAAGAGCATAATGCAAGTACCGAAAATTGAGAAAATTACCCTTAATATGGGTGTTGGCGAAGCGCTAGCAGACAAAAAAATGCTAGAGAACGCAATCGCTGATCTTGAGAAATTAGCTGGCCAAAAGCCAGTGACTACAAAAGCTCGTAAGTCAGTAGCTGGCTTTAAAGTTCGTGAAGGTTATCCGATCGGCTGTAAAGTTACTTTACGTGGCGAGCGTATGTGGGAATTTTTCGAGCGTTTAGTTGGTATCGCTATTCCGCGTATCCGCGACTTCCGAGGTCTAAACTCGAAGTCATTTGACGGACGTGGTAATTATTCAATGGGTGTTAAAGAGCAAATCATATTCCCAGAGATTGATTACGACAAAGTCGATAAGATTCGTGGTCTAGACATTACTATTACTACATCTGCTGCAACGGATGATGAGGGTCGAGCTTTGCTTCGCGCTTTCAACTTCCCGTTCAAAAAATAAGGGTAAGAAGCAATGGCTAAGATCTCAATGAAGCAGCGCGAACTAAAGCGCGAAAAAACAGTAGCCAAGTATGCTGAGAAGCGTGCGGAGCTAAAAGCAATTATCTCTAACCAAAATACTTCTGATGAAGATCGTTGGGAAGCTCAGAAACAATTGCAAAAGCTACCGCGTAACGCTAGTCCAAGCAGACTTAGAAATCGCTGTCAAGTGACAGGTCGACCACATGGCGTATACCGCAAGTTCAAACTTTCACGAATTAAATTGCGTGAACAGGGAATGAGTGGTAATGTGCCCGGCCTGAAAAAAGCAAGCTGGTAATACCAGTAAAGAAACGTTGGTAAGTACCATAACAAGCTGGTGGGGTTTCCTTCCGGCTTGTTTTTGATACTGCACAACTAAAAAGACTAGGAGTTCATACGATGAG
>NZ_LWGE01000078.1:0-491 GCF_001635315.1 Oleiphilus sp. HI0123 | reverse complement strand
CTTGCCCCAACACATCAGCAAAGCTAATTTCAATCTCGTTAAAGGTAACACGGCAAGTGTCACTTTCTACCGACGCTTGAGAGTCTTGATTCGGAGAGCTGAGGGAGTTCGTCTCTGGGTTGCTGGTCAGGGTATGAGTAACGTAGATTCTCGATAATTGCAGTGTGGCATGACAGTCATTGCTTGAACCTGCATTTAGTCTATCGGTAATATGCAGAGTTGATCCGTTCAGATTTTGTAGACTGTTTGTTTCGTCCAAAATAGTCATGCTATTACCTTGTATATGATAGGTAAACTGTATTACATCGTCGGTATCGGGAAAGATTGGGCTGCTTACTTCCTCTAGCTCAACGCCGAGAATAATTCCTGTCCCACGATCAGTAGTCACAGTTGTATCAGAGGTGTTGAAGGAAAACGCAAAATGACTTCCGCTTTCTGTCGCGTGACCAATAGGTGCTTCGAGACCACCATCGAGCTTCAATATACCTCTA
>NZ_LWGE01000077.1:0-341 GCF_001635315.1 Oleiphilus sp. HI0123 | reverse complement strand
ATCGCTTATTGACCCGTATCCGATGTCGGATTAGGTTGCAATGCGTTATCGGATTGAGGATCGAATGAGCACGTTCAGGCAGCGCCACAACGAGAAGCGATTGGGACCCGCCTACCCGGCAGAATGGCTCGTCGAAATGGAGGATGCGGATGCGTGGATAGCCAACCCAAAACACCGATGGGTCTATGACCGTCTGCTGATTGCCGAAACTCAGACCTANGCTCACGCACCGCTCGGAGTAACGCCAAAGCGTTTCCCGGTGATCGTCAAGCCGATCACGAACCTGCACGGGATGGGGATCGGCGCCCGTTTCGTTAGCGATCCCGACAATCTCGACTATG
>NZ_LWGE01000076.1:0-474 GCF_001635315.1 Oleiphilus sp. HI0123 | reverse complement strand
GCAAGACGCGCAGCATGCTTGTGGGAAGGCTCATGCGCCGCGCTGCTCCTCCATGAATTGCTCAAGGGAGCGTCGGAACGTAGACCAGCTCGTCACCCGCTTGGCGAAGCCTTCCAGCCAGTCCAAGTCGATGTCGTACTGATAGGCCTCTTCCATGAGGTCTATGGCGTCCTGCTCCCGCAGGTAGCGCAAGCGGTTCCTCAGAATGCCGCGCACGTAGTAGAGCCGCCGCATGTGCGGCTTCCCTTCATCGGAGCGACGCACGGCCGCCACACGCGGAATGTAGCTGAAAGCCTTCTCAAGGCTCTCCTCAGTCGGTGCGCCATCCTCGCCGCGCTCGCAGTAGGAGGNNCATGAGGCTGCCATCGCCTCTATCAGCTCTTCAGCCGTGAACTTCCGGAGCCACTTGCGGATCAGGTCCTTGCCGTAGTCGCTGACACCCCACGTCGAGGCATGCGTCGCCTCCCAGTGCTT
>NZ_LWGE01000075.1:0-1892 GCF_001635315.1 Oleiphilus sp. HI0123 | reverse complement strand
TTTTACCTTCTTCTTTTAATATGCCTCGACCATTCTTCTCGTGGTAACGGGAGCAGGATCTTGCATTGTAGAGTGGGCCTAAGCCATCACTTGCGGTCGTACTTGAGGGGGCAAATACCCAAATTTTTTCAAAGATGGCCCGGCCGATTTTAAAGTCGAGCTTTGTCTCCATATCCAGAAGGGGGGAGGGATGATCAAAACTGTTTCGTTGTTTGCTTTGGCCAGCACTATGTTGACCTGATGGGTAGAGTTCTCTGGCACTATGGAGTTTGCTATTTGAAGCGAGGGTCGAGTCAGCATTTATGTAGAGTAAAAAGCTGACCGCTAAAAGAGGAAGTGCGAAGATGGTTTTATTCATAGCTACCAAAACGCCCGCTTGTTAGGCGGGCGTAAATAAACAGGTGCGTCACCTAGTTGTTAATTACTCTGCTACAGCAGAAGGGTTGTCCAGGCTGTCAGAACCTTCAAAATCAATATTGCTGAGGCCTAAGACCTGAATGACCTTTTCAGTTGTTTTGGCTTGAGCAACGAGTGCATCAACAAAGTTCTGAACGATTTGGTTGCCCGCAGTATTACCTTCACCGATCAATACATCAAAAGCTTGGCCTTTAGCCGCCGCGTCAACCATTGCTTGAGCCGTCGCTTGAGTAGCATTAAGCTTACCCAGCATTTCAGCATCCAGTGCTGGGTCTGCTTGCTTCACTAAGTCAGAAAGGCTTGCACCATCTACTGAGTTGTTGTTGATGCTCTCATACTGACCCATATAGACATTCTTGATGCCCAAGGCGTCATAGTAGTGGGAGTTATGAGTGTTATCCGAGAAGCAGTCATGTTCTTCTTCAGGATCGTGTAGCATCAAGCCAAGCTTAGTCCGCTCGCCAGCTAGCTCGCCATACGCAAGGCTACCCATGCCTGTCAGCATGGTTGCCAAGGCACCTGCTTCGCTTTTAGCGGTTAGCTCAGCAACTGATGCTCCGCCTTCTTTCCAGTTATTGGCCATGTCTTCTAGGTCTGAAATCAATAAGCTTGTTGCTGCTTGAAGGTACTGACGACGGCGCTCACAGTTGCCACCGGTACACTTATCAAGTGAGAAATCGCTTGCTGGGCGAGAGCCAGCACCAGGGTTGTTACCGTTTAAGTCTTGGCCCCACAGCAAAAATTCGATGACGTGATAACCCGTTGCAACGTTAGACTCAACTTCGTCAATTTCATGCAGAGTGTTTGCAAGTAGTTCTGGTGTAATTTGGCTAGCATCTACTTTCTTGCCGCCAATCATTGGTGCAGGGTTGGCAATGATGTTAGCAGCATAGAATGGGTTTTCATCAGACTCAGCACCATATGAAGCATCAACATAGTCGATCAAACCTTCATCAAGAGGCCATGCGTTGACTTTACCTTCCCAATCATCAACCGATGCGTTGCCAAAACGGTAGACTTCTGTCTGTTGGTAAGGCGCGCGTGCCGCAATCCAAGCGTCTTTAGTTTTTTGCAAATTGGCTTCGTTAGGATTAGCTAGAAATTCATTGACTTGAGCTTGCAGTGCTTGAGCGGCGCTTAGCGAGTCCTGATAGTTTTCTTTAGCGATATCAATATAAGTATCGATAACTGAAGCTTGGCTAGTTTCTTTTGTTTCCATCATTCCGCAGCCGGATAGGCCCATAGCGGCGACTGAGCCTGTGAGGACAAAGTTTCTAATGGATGATTTTAGAGAAAGCATGGATAACCCCTGAAAGTTAATTTTAAAAATGACCTAATGGACCAATATGGCGAAGATGATATTCTAAATGATAAGTATTATCAATAAGATTTATAGTCTAGTCAGTGATTAGGCTTTCATATCGTTTATCTGTCAGTAGTTTTAAAAATGCGACTAGCGCATCAATACGCTTGTC
>NZ_LWGE01000074.1:0-725 GCF_001635315.1 Oleiphilus sp. HI0123 | reverse complement strand
GACATCAACCCACCTTCTAACCACCGATATATAGCCGCCATTTACCACCAAGCCATCCAAAACCGACCAACATCACAGAAACTCAACCTACACACCCCTCTCAAAATATAAACATTAGTAACATTCACATTTATATGCCACTGTTTTTTATAGGCTTTTTCTATGATAAAACCTAACAACTGTACGCTCATGACTTTACAATTTTTTAGTTTGTAAACAATAACTTAAACAAGCACTTATTTCTTTAAAGAGACAAGCCTAGCTAGCGCTACATCTAACAGGCAGATTCATGAGACAGAGTTCAAAGTTCTTTCATGATTTTACAATTTTGCTCTACCAAGCCCCTCAATATTCATTTCTATAAAGTCGCTTCATAAAAGCCAGACCGCGCAACAAGCTAACACCGATCGTTTATTACTTAATGTCTTTGAACATAAAGAGCCATGGATAATCAGATGCCAATAAGAAAACTGAGTATTACCTCCCTATCATTTATTGTTCTTCTCTACGCTCAGTTTTTATCTGCTGCGCCCGGCGATGCAGGTAATATCCTAACAACACTGACTATTAATAATGTAAGCGGTGATGGTCGAACACCTACATCCCCTCAAGGCATTACCATGCATGATGGCTATCTTAGGGTAGTCGATTTTGGCACCGATAGAATATACCGGGTATATCCTGAAGATATATATGATGACATGGGCACAAGTGACGTAGGTGAC
>NZ_LWGE01000073.1:0-255 GCF_001635315.1 Oleiphilus sp. HI0123 | reverse complement strand
GAAGCAGTGTTAAACTGGTCGAATGAATAGATTTAGATTTCTACCAAACAGCACCTTCACATTCATTTTCTCACTGGTGGCCCTGGTCACTTCGTTTGTGCTTTATATCTATTGGTATATAGAGATCAGTAGTGGCTTGGATGAAGTGATTTTGAGGTTTCATATCGATCCGCAACAAGTCACAGAGTCGCGTACCTTTTTGGTGATTGCAGTATTAACTTTATTGGTGAGTTTGATCGTTACGGGCTTGTCGAT
>NZ_LWGE01000072.1:0-437 GCF_001635315.1 Oleiphilus sp. HI0123 | reverse complement strand
CTTCGCAGTAGGGTGAAAATATACCCGCGTAGCGTCGGCATTAATTGACATAAAAGGCAATCGAGTTGATATTTAAGGACGTCGTCCAATCCTCTCCAGTCGATCTCCTAAATTCACAGGACGGGCTCGAACTGTGTGTCCTACTTCTAAAACAGACAAGATTCGAACTCGATTTATCTGATTTCCGAAGATAACAAGAAGGTAGTGTGATTTTAAAAAAAGAATTTCGGGGATCAGCGGTCAATAGAGCCGTGACAGATACGCACTCACATGTTGCTTCTGCCGCTTTACAGGCCAATCTTTGGGAGCCAATGACGCCTTTAGACCCAGACCATCCACATAAGTGGCCAACATTTCAGCTTCTAACTGTACATCTAGATCCGGTCTGAGTTCACCGGCCGCCTGTGCTTTCTCGATGAAACCGGAAATACCGGCTA
>NZ_LWGE01000071.1:0-910 GCF_001635315.1 Oleiphilus sp. HI0123 | reverse complement strand
GTTCCAGCAGCTATCGCTTCAGCGTTTGCTGCAGATGATGTGCCCGTATATTGCGTTGTTGGTGATGGTAGCCTGATGATGAATATTCAAGAGTTAGCGACAATTGTTACGCATAACTTGAACATCAAAATCATTTGTTTTGACAATAATGGTTATAGCATGATTCAGCAAACCCAAGATCAATGGCTCGATAGTCAATACATTGCTTCGAGTGAAGCTGGTGGCTTGGGTATGCCAAATTTATTAAGTGTTGCTAGGTCTTTTGGAATACCGGGCTGTGAAGTGACTGAGAACTCAGGTGTTGAGGAATCATTAGTTCGGGTTGAGGAAAGGGTAGGACCATTTTTTTGTTTGGTTAAGGTCGACCCGTGTTGTCGCGTTGTCCCGCAGGTAAAATTTGGTCGTCCCAATGAAGATCCAGAACCTCTTTTGCCAAGGGATGTCTTTATCAATGAAATGAAGATCCCAGTACTTGATGTGAGTAAGGGAGAATAGTTTGTTTTTAGACGCAGCTGTGCTCGAACAAACCGGGCAACCTCTACGGTTAATGAGGCTTAAGGCCCCTACTTTGGCTAAAGGCCAAGTCCTCGTCAAAGTTCTATATAGTGGGGTTTGCCGTAGCCAGTTAATGGAGGTTAGAGGCAAGCGGGGAGAAGACTCTTGGCTACCCCACCTGCTAGGTCATGAAGGTTCGGGTGTTGTAGTTGAAATAGGACCAGGTGTTACCAAAGTATCACCTGGTGATGCTGTTATTCTAAGCTGGATTAAAGGTGACGGATTAGATGCAGCAGGGGCAATATATAGTGATGGTATTAGAAATATTAACTCTGGTCCGGTTACCACATTCAGCAATTTTACAGTGGTTGCAGAAAATCGAGTTGTTCTGAAGCCTGAATCCTTAGATTTTGAT
>NZ_LWGE01000070.1:0-494 GCF_001635315.1 Oleiphilus sp. HI0123 | reverse complement strand
AGATCATCAACCAGTACTCCGATATAAGCTTCATCTCGACGAGGGCACCAAAGCATATCACCACTTGCTTTCAACGAAGCATTCATACCAGCAAGTAAACCTTGGGCACCGGCTTCTTCATAACCAGTTGTGCCGTTAATTTGGCCAGCGAAAAACAAGTTCTCGATAAACTTTGTCTCTAGGCTTTGTTTCAAGTCTTGAGGGTTAAAGAAATCGTACTCAATTGCATAACCAGGCCGCGTAATATGTGCTTTCTCGAAGCCCTTCATTGAACGCACTAAGTCAATTTGCACATCAAAGGGCAAACTAGTTGAAATGCCGTTTGGATATAACTCATGCGTTGTCAGCCCTTCAGGCTCGACGAAAATCTGGTGGGAGTCTTTATCTGCAAAACGATTAATTTTATCTTCAATAGAAGGGCAGTAACGTGGGCCTGTTCCTTCTATGATGCCTGTAAACATGGGTGAACGATCAAAACCTGAGCGAATAATCTC
>NZ_LWGE01000069.1:0-1453 GCF_001635315.1 Oleiphilus sp. HI0123 | reverse complement strand
CTTGGCAAGCAATGTCTTACCGGTACCCGGCTGACCAACCATCAATACGCCACGTGGAATCTTGCCACCCAAGCGTTGAAATTTGCTTGGATCCCGCAAAAACTCTACAAGCTCTTTAACATCTTCTTTAGCTTCATCAACACCGGCCACATCAGCAAAGGTTGTCTTAATTTGGTCTTCACTCATTAAACGAGCTTTACTCTTACCGAACGACATTGGTCCCTTGCCGCCACCGCCGCCCTGCATCTGGCGCATAAAAAACATAAATACAGCGATAATGACAAGAATAGGGAATGAAGCGACTAGCAGCTGAGTCCAAATACTTTGCTGCTCTGGCTCCTTACCAACAACCCGAACCTTGTTCTCAATCAGGTCATGCATTAAGCCAGGGTCTTCAACCATTGGACGAACGGTTTCATAATGACGCCCATCGGTCGTC
This sequence comes from Oleiphilus sp. HI0123, assembly GCF_001635315.1. Lineage (NCBI taxonomy): Bacteria > Pseudomonadati > Pseudomonadota > Gammaproteobacteria > Oceanospirillales > Oleiphilaceae > Oleiphilus > Oleiphilus sp. HI0123. The sequence continues at coordinate 1,014 of NZ_LWGE01000069.1, read as the reverse complement.
ACCACATCAAAGTGCAAACCATCAATGGCAACTTCCTTAACCTGCCCCCCTTGAACTAATTCTATGAATTGTGAATAGTCCATTGGCTTCACTTTTTGTTGGCCATTGAAGTTGTTAAACACTGTCAACAAAACTGCTGCTATCACCAACCACAGAACCAGGTTTTTTACCATGTCATTCAAAGGAGAATCCCTCTTTTACCAGTATCTTTAGATACTTAATTTACGATTAAACAAACTAATTTAGTATTTCCCGAAATAATATTCCGAGACATTTCAAAACTTACACGACATAAGTCGACAACAAAGCAAAACCAAAGTGGCTCAATATACCGCCTGATTTCTTAAATAGCTATGCCCTGACAGGAGTTTTAAACACCTTTAATTTGTAAGGCATTCAACCCTTAAACCCAACACCTACTTGATAGATTTCCCGCGAGCGGGCCCTTGAAGCGTCCGGCTTACGGCTATATACCTTAGTAAACATCTGTCGCATATCTCCAATCAAGGAGTCAAAGCCCTCCCCCTGAAAAACCTTAGCGATAAATGCGCCATTAGGTTTTAAAGTTTGTCGCGCCATATCCAGAGCTAACTCAACCAGATACATCGCATTGGGTATATCAGAAGCAGCATTCCCACTCATATTGGGGGCCATATCTGAGATTACAAGGTCTACTTGACCATCAATTTCTGCCATAAGACGATCAAACACGTCTTCTTCAGTAAAGTCACCCTGAACAAAAGTCACATCAGGCAAGGCATCCATAGATAAAATATCGCTAGCGATTACCTTTCCACTTGGCCCAACCAGCTCTTGCGCTACCTGAGTCCAACCACCAGGCGCTGCCCCCAGGTCAATCACCGTCATACCCGGCTTAAACAGGCGGTCTTTTTTTTGAATCTCTAACAATTTGTAGCTGGCACGAGAACGATACCCATCTTCCTGTGACTGTTTTACATACTGATCATCGAAGTGCTCTTTCAACCACTTGGAACTTGATTTTGAACGAGCCAT
>NZ_LWGE01000068.1:0-15961 GCF_001635315.1 Oleiphilus sp. HI0123 | reverse complement strand
CATAGCGCTGACCGTTTTGAACATAGTGCGCTGCACTTAGACTGAGCATTTGAATCTCCTGCTCACTTAAAGCACGTTTCACCTTGCCAGGACTACCCAGCACCATCGAGCCATCCGGCACGACCATATTTTCAGGTATCAAGGCGTTCGCGCCAATCAAACAATTCTTACCAATTTTCGCGCCATTCAGTACAACGGCATTAATACCAATCAAGGAATTCTCTCCGATATGGCAACCGTGCAACATGACCTTGTGGCCAATCGTCACATTTTTCTCTATTTGTAAGGGAAAGCCCGGGTCAATATGAAGAACAGAACCGTCTTGAATATTGCTATTTTCACCAATGATAACTTTATCGTTATCCGCACGAATCACCACATTAAACCAGATGCTAGCACCCTCATGGACTTCGATATCGCCAATTAATGATGCGTTTGGCGCAACAAACGCTGCGTCACCAATAAATTTTGGTTTTTTGCTTCCCAAGGAGTAGATCATTTACCTTCACCGTCAAAAATTGTTATGTTCGCATCAAATGCAATATTCATCAGTTCAACAAGCACCACGGCAGACAAGCCCCAAATTTCATAACGCTCGCCCTGATGGTGGTAATCATAGCTTGGCACAGAGAATGCCAGACCTTTGTAGGTCATTCTATCACGACGCACGGGTTCTTCATTTAAAAAGAAACTCACCGGCACTTTGAAAATACTGTCTAGTTCATCTAGATTTGGCTTTAATTCTATCTCTGGCTCCACCAGGCCGACAAAAGGCGAAACACGAATACCGTGCAGGGATATCACCTGACTCAAAGGCCCTAGCAGCTCAACTTGTTCAGGGTGGACGCCAATCTCTTCATGACACTCTCGAAGTGCAGTATTAACAAGTGTTGTATCTTCCTCATCATACTTCCCCCCCGGAAAGGCTACCTGCCCTTTATGTGTATTCATATGTTGCGCCCGGCGCGTGAAAATAATCTGAGGCTCTGGTTCGCGGGTTAAGGGAACTAGAATACCTGCCTCGGGTAACTCTTCGACAATATTTTTTGGCTGATGCTGCTCGATTCGCGCTCTCAGTAAATTAATTATTTGCATTGGGGATTAGAGGTTCCAAAACTTAAGTGGCGAATAAGGAGCTCGTTGACAGATCTAGTAAAAAAGCTCACTCAGATAAAGATCTCAAGTTGTTTACTAAGCCAAACTTTAGCATACTGCCCCCTCAATAAAAATCACTGGTGAGAAACCTATGAAATTCTGCAGTCATTGTGGCGACGATGTTGAGAAAAAGATTCCTGAAGATGATAACCGACAGCGTTACGTCTGCTTAGGCTGTGAACATATCCATTACCAGAACCCTAATATTGTTGCCGGCACCATTCCCACTTGGGGCGATAAGGTATTATTATGCAAGCGCGCCATCGAACCCCGTTTAGGCTATTGGACTCTGCCAGCGGGTTTTATGGAAAACCAGGAAACGACAGAAGAAGCCGCTATGCGTGAGACCTGGGAAGAAGCAGAAGCGAAGGTAAACTTAAAAGGCTTATTTACTATGATCAGCGTCCCGCAGATTGATCAGGTACATATCTTTTTTCTCGCTGAACTCAAACAGGAGAGCTACGCTGCAGGTCAAGAAAGCCTAGAAGTAAAACTCTTCGACGAACAAGATATCCCCTGGGATGAAATCGCTTTCCCAACAGTTAAACGCAGTTTGAAGACGTTTTTCGAAGACCGAAAACGGGGCACTTACGGTGTGCATGTCAGTGATATTTTCCGCGAACCGCGTGAGATCCCTGAGCATGTTGCAGATTTACTTGATTAAGACCAAATACTTAAAGGCCGGGAGTTAAAAAAATGAAATACCTACATACTATGGTTCGTGTCAAGGACCTAGAAGCCTCTCTGGACTTCTATTGCAATAAACTAGGGCTCGTTGAGGTCAGTCGCAAAGACAGCGAGAAAGGCCGATTCACACTAGTATTTCTTGCGGCACCGGACGATGCTGATGAAGCGAGAATTATCAAAGCCCCTTGCCTGGAACTAACATACAATTGGGACACTGAAGACTACACCGGCGGTAGGAATTTCGGGCACCTGGCTTTTTCTGTCGACAATATCTATGAGCTATGTGAAAAACTACAGTCACAAGGATTAACGATCAACCGGCCTCCGAGAGACGGCTACATGGCCTTTATTCGTTCACCCGATGGCATATCAATCGAACTTCTACAAAAGGGCGATAACCTTGCACCTGAAGAGCCTTGGGTATCAATGACGAATACGGGGGAGTGGTAAAGAGTTTAAGGGCTGTAGGTCTTAATAATTTCTTTAACTCTTCCCTGCTGCTTCATCTTTCGCAAGTGATGATTAAATGCAGAGACAATTGCCTGATGATCAGCTAAAGACTTAACAATCGCCATGTGAAGCTCACGCTCAGTATAAGCGGGCTCTACAAATTTAAGCTGTTCGTTAAGCATCTTATTTTTCTGCATCAAGCGACTCAAAATCAAATGATCACCAATGCCGATATCTATCCGCCCCAGTGCCAGCATCTTTAACATGCTTAAGGCGTTTACCATTGGGGTTTTATTCAGCCCTGCAGCATTGTCGAAATTATGACCAAAACTCGCCCCCTTTCTTACTCCTATTTTTAAACCTTTTAGATCATCCAATTTCTGATATGAAATCACTTCGCTCTGATCAGAAATAAAGCTAATTTGATTAACATAGTAAGGGTCGGAATAAAGAAAATTGCTCGCTCTTTGCTCGTTAAACCATAAGCCGATCAATACATCAACCATGCCTTTTTCGGCTTCTGCTAATACTCTTCGCCAAGGCTTAATTGAGACTTCAACGGAGTAGCCTGCACGCTCGAAAGCTTCTATTACAATCTCTGTTGCCAATCCTTTGCGCGGCTGCTGTTCATACAGAAACGGCTCCCAAGGCGGGCCTGCCAAACGCAGAGTTTTCTTAGGCTCCACATTCGAGGCTCCTTCATCATTAAGGCCTTGACCTGCAAACACCCTCATACTGACAAGCAGCAACCCGCCAATCAGTATGAGTGCATTTCGAAGCACTGGTAGCATAAACAACAATACTCTGATCAGGACTTTAGCTGTTATCAGCTAGATAGAACCAGGTATCAAGCACCGAATCGGGATTTAGTGAAATACTATCGATATCCTGCTCCATTAACCAACGCGCTAAGTCAGGATGGTCTGAGGGGCCTTGCCCACAAATACCAACGTATTTGTTTGCTCGCTTGCAAGCGCTAATAGCATTTTCCAGTAGTGCTTTAATCGCCTCGTTACGTTCATCAAACAAGTGAGCAATGATTCCAGAATCTCTATCGATACCGAGTGTTAACTGAGTTAAATCATTGGAACCAATTGAGAAACCATCGAAGTGCTCCAGGAACTGATCTGCCAAAATAGCATTTGCAGGCAGCTCACACATCATAATGACTTTCAGGTCGTTCTCACCACGCTTTAGGCCTTTCTCGGCCAGTAATTCTACCACGTGCTTGGCCTCGCCAACTGTTCTGACAAAAGGCACCATAACTTCAACATTGGTCAGGCCCATTACATCGCGTACACGCTTAAGCGCTTCACATTCTAAATAGAAACAGTCACGGAAGGTTTCAGAAATATAGCGCGATGCACCACGGAAGCCGAGCATCGGGTTTTCTTCGTCTGGTTCATATAATGTGCCACCGATAAGGTTGGCGTATTCGTTAGACTTAAAGTCTGACAAACGAACAATCACACGTTTTGGGTAGAACGCCGCAGCCAGTGTCGAAATACCTTCAACCAGCTTATCGATATAGAAATCAACCGGAGAGGCATATCCACTGATACGCTGCTCGACTGTTTGCTTAAGGTCAGGCGGCAAGGTGTCAAAGTTCAGCAAGGCCTTAGGGTGCACACCAATCATTCGGTTGATAATAAACTCTAGACGAGCCAGACCAACACCTTCATTTGGCAGTGCCCTGAAGTCGAAAGCCCTATCAGGGTTTCCGACATTCATCATAATTTTCAAATCCATATCAGGCATCGAATCGACAGAGTTTTCTTTCAACTCAAAGTCGAGTAAGCCTTCATAGATAAATCCGGTATCACCTTCTGCACAAGAGACGGTTACTTCTTGCCCATCGCGCAATACATCACTGGCATCACCACAACCAACAACAGCAGGAATCCCGAGCTCACGCGCAATAATCGCAGCATGGCAAGTACGGCCACCACGATCTGTCACGATAGCTGAAGCACGCTTCATTACCGGCTCCCAATCCGGATCAGTCATGTCTGTAACGAGTACATCACCGTCCTGAACCTGATCCATGTCAGCAATATCATCAACGACTTTCACTGCGCCACTACCGATCTTGTGACCGATACTGCGCCCTTCTACGACAACGGTTCCGGTCTCTTTCATTAAGTAGCGTTCTAGAATAGCAGTACTAGAACGACTCTTAACCGTTTCAGGGCGCGCCTGAACAATATACAACTCACCGTCATCACCATCTTTTGCCCACTCGATATCCATCGGGCGATCATAGTGTTTCTCGATAATCAGCGCTTGCTTGGTCAGCTCATTGAGCTCTTCATCACTCAGTGAGAACTGTTTGCGCTGTGCCATATCAACCTTGACGGTTTCAACCAGTGAGTCACTATCATCCTGGCTATAGACCATCTTGATCGCTTTGCTACCCAAGTTACGCTTGAGAATTGCTGGGCGACCAGCTTCATAAGTGGGCTTATGTACATAAAATTCGTCTGGGTTCACTGCACCCTGCACGACAGTTTCACCCAAGCCATATGAGGAAGTGATAAACACCACATCTCTAAAGCCGGATTCGGTATCGAGGGTAAACATAACACCGGAGCTCGCCGTCTCACTGCGCACCATCTTTTGAATACCAGCGGACAATGCGACTTCACTATGCTCAAACTCATGGTGAACACGATAAGAGATCGCTCTATCGTTATAAAGCGAAGCAAAAACTTCTTTAACCAGAGCTTTAACTTGTTCGATTCCGGTAACATTCAAGAAGGTTTCTTGCTGACCAGCAAAAGAAGCCTCAGGCAAATCTTCGGCAGTGGCGGAAGAACGAACTGCAACGGCCAAGTTTTGATTTCCGTCTTGTAGCTTTTTGAAAGCATCTTCAAGCGCCCTATTGAGAGCCTCTTGAAACGGAGCCTCCATCACCCAGCCACGAATTTTGGCACCACTTTCTGCCAAGGCTGTAACGTCTTTTACATCGAGTGAAGCAAGCTCTGCATTGATACGCTCACTTAAGCCGTTCTCTGATAGAAAGTCCCAATATGCCTGAGCCGTTGTAGCAAAACCGCCCGGCACCCTTACCCCTACAGAAGATAGATGACTAATCATCTCGCCGAGTGAAGCATTCTTTCCCCCCACTCGATCAACATCGTTCATACCCAGTTCATCAAACCAAATAATGTAGTCCTGCAAGGCTTATTCTCCTGTACATTAGCGAAATACTGATAATTATGCGCTTTACTTAACGCGAGCAGGTGTGAATTGTAACACTTTATGCTAACTTATTTGAATCAATCCTCGGCTTCAAAATAAGGTTTTTTATGGGTAATCAGCGCACTGCTTTTTTCATTTCAGACGGCACAGGTATCACCTCAGAAGCGTTAGGCGTCAGTTTATTAACACGATTTGAAGAGCATGAATTCGAGAAAGTCACGCTTCCTTACGTTGATAGCATTGAAAAAGCCCTCGAAACGGTCGAGAAAATTAATGCTGCGGCGGAGTTAAATGGCGCGAAAGCTATTATTTTCGACACCATCGTTGATGATGGCATCAGAAAGATCATCAAAAAGAGTAATAGCTTGATGATTGATATTTTCGCCGCTTTTCTAGGGCCGCTGGAACAAGAGCTCGGCGTTCGCTCTTCTTATCAGGTAGGTAGAACACGCATTACTAAAAATACCCGCTATGACCAAAGAATAGAGGCTATTAACTACGCACTCGACAATGACGACGGTGCTCGCACCAAACTCTATGACCAAGCGGATGTGATATTGACCGGCGTATCGCGCAGTGGCAAAACCCCTACTTGTCTCTATCTTGCAATGCAGTACGGCATTAAGGCGGCCAACTATCCAATTACCGAAGAAGATATCGAAGACCAAAAGCTGCCCGCCTCTTTACGCCCCCATAGAAACAAGATTTTTGGCCTGACTATTGAGCCTGACAGGCTTGCCGCCATTCGCCATGAACGACGCGCTAACTCGCGTTACTCTTCAGCAAAGCAATGTAATTATGAAGTTGAAGAGGTTGAGCTAATGTATCGCAGAGAAAGGATTCCCTTTTTGAATACGACACATTACTCGGTTGAAGAAATTGCTACCCGCATCATGGTGCAATCGGGTATTGAGCGACGCTGCTAGCCATAACGCTAGCAGTACCTGTTTAGCACTTTTCTGCTTTTAGCGTTTAGAGTTCTTTAATCTCTAAACCCAGTCCTTCAAGCGCATCTCGCTGACTTTGCTGGCTAATCACCGCAACACTCGCTAAGCCTGGCTGCAGGTAAGTCTTGGCAACACGCTGCAGATCATCAATTGTGACCGACAAAACTTTCGCCCTAAATGCTTCGCGATGCTCCTGGGTTCGACCAAACAACAAGTTATGGTAATCACCCTTTGCTTCACCAGCCGGCGATCTTGGTTTATCGATTTGCGATACAACTCCCAAGATAGCCTGCTCTAACTCTTCTCCATCATGCTCCTCGATATGCAGCCAATCTAATGAAGCGTCGAAGTCATCAAGTGTTTCACTTAGACGAGGATCACGATAAGAGAAAAATCTGAAGGATGCCGAACCTGAGTCCTGCCCTGCACCACCGCCATAGGCACCACCTTGCTCTCTGATCGTCCTATGTAAATAGCCATTTCTTAAAAAGCCTCCCAATACAGACAAGGCTGGTGCATCATCATGACCGACAGCGACAGTAGGATAAGCCTTGGCACAGAAGTTGACTTGCGTGGACGTTAGCCAAGCTTCTTTTACGGTTTCACGTCTCTCTGTTAAAGAAAAATGACTATTCGCAGCAGGTTCAAAGTCTTTATAGGACTGATGAATAAAGCCTGCAATTTCATCAGAGACTTCCGACTCCGAGACCAGTAAGAACTGACGAGGCTGTGCTAAAACTGCCTTATGAATTCTTTCCAAACCTTCAGCCAAGCTGGATAAGGCTTTACTATCGATATCGCCACTTTCAGTTGATAGCGATTCATCTAAAGCCTTCAAGGCTTTAATGCCTTGCATTCCCCCTAGCTGATAAGCGAGGTAAGAGCCAGGGCTCATTCTGCTAGAGGCAACCCCCATCGCCAATGCATGACCGCTACTGGTTACACCTTGCTCACGACGCGCTCGCATCTGAGCCACCAGTTCGCGAAGACGTTCATGCTCATCGAAACGAACGTTGTCGAGCGTTTCCTTAAGCATCTCTGTCAAAGCAACGTAGTTTCGACTAAGCGCCTTCCCTGAAAATACCAATACTCCTTTGATATCTTGAACGTCGTCAATTTCGCCCTTAACGGAGCTGTACGCTCCCAGGCCACCAGTTAAAGCAGACTGCTTATTCTGCATTTCCAGGTAACTGCTCTCACCCGCACCTAGAGCGGTAACCACGGCAGTATAAATCGGCAAGAGTGCTTGCAAGTCTTCGCTAAGCTCAGGCATATCAATAATAATCTGCTGATAGACCAAGCCATTTGTGCCTTGGTGGTAACAAGTAATATTATCCGAAACTTTGGCTGGTTCGCCTTTGGGGAAGTGTAAATGCAGGGGCACGTCTGGAATGCCGACCTTAGGCAAGATCGATTCATCATCTTTCATGATCTGACGCTGCTTCAAGGCTTCCGCCTGATCTATGACCTTTTGCTTCTCTTCCTCGTTCAGATTCTGCTTAATTTCAGCTAGTTGCTTCGTTAGCAGAGCTGTTCTGACCTCATCGTAAGAAGTATCCGGACGAAGAGATAAAGTGACTCGGTGTGAGTTATCCAATAAGTGCTTTTTCACCAAAGATTTGAAATATTCAGGGTCTTTAACGCGCTCTCTTAACTTTTCAATCACCGGCTCAAGGTCTAGCAATGCGACCGGGTCGCCACCGTGCAACATCGAAGGCAATGCGCCGAGTATCAACTGCAAACCGTAAGGGTAACTGTCTCCCGCAATTTCTCGCTGACTTAACTCAAGCTGATGCAATACCGCATCCAAACGTTCTTTAGCAACACCTTCTTGGGCAACTTTCTCTAACACAGCGAAGATTTCTGCTTCTAGCTCTTCCTCTTTACCCGGTTCACTTCCCTCTAAACCACACGCAAAAGCCATTTCTCGGTTAGAGTCTTCCAAACCACACAAGGGTGATGGCGCATGCCCTAGCTTTGAAGCCTCTAATGCTCGCTGCAATGGTGCAGCACTGTTCTCAAACAACACATCAGCCAATAGATGTGCTTCGAGGTTTTGTTCCAAATCAAAGCTGTAACCTAACAACCATGAGACAACAATGTGCGTCTTATGTTCGGTCGGCTCATCTTTTTCAACGGGGTAATTTTCCTGAATCCGAATCGGTGCACAATAGCGTTGCTCATCGTTGATTCTGATTCGGTGATCTTCTTTAGAGAATCTGGATAAAGCGTAACCCTGAAAGTGACAATGGTGCTCATAAGCTGGAATATCGCCAAAGGTCAGAAACACAGCATTACTTGGATGATAGTGCTTTTTGTAAAAGCCTTTTAAGTCATCATAACTTAAACCGGTGATATGCTCAGGATCTCCACCACTATTAAAGTGATAGGTAGTAGTCGGATACAAATGGCGCGTTAATGTCTGCCATAGTTGACTAACCGGTGAGCTCATCGCTCCCTTCATTTCATTATAAACAACACCCTTGTAACTCAGATCGCTATTGGCATCATCTGCTTTTTCAAACTCAAGTCGATGCCCCTCTTGTAGAAAATCCATCTCGTCGAGTCGAGAGAAGAAAACTGCATCGAGATACACTTCGAGAAGATTATTAAAATCTTTCTTGTTTTTACTTGCAAAAGGGTAAGCCGTCCAGTCACTACTGGTAAAGGCATTCATAAAAGTATTTAAGGATCGGCGGATCATCATAAAGAAGGGGTCACGAACCGGATATTTCTCGCTACCACACAGTGCCGTATGCTCAAGAATATGTGCGACGCCAGAGTTGTCAGTCGGAACTGTTTTTAGACCTACCAAAAATACGTTTTCGGTATTAGTGGTCGCAAAATGCAGGTGCCTGGCACCCGTCCCCAAGTGCTCATACTCTTCGGCTGTCACATGCAAAGCATCAATGCTTTGAGTGCGGATCAGTTTGAAATCTTTATGCTGCATGTTAGCCATATATCGTTAATACCTTATATTAATACTACTGAATGATTATACTTTTAGGACAATAACCCAAACGCTCTATTGAGCACTCAACTGCACTTTTACAAGCAGAAAGCAGTTTAGCCCAGAATCGAATATTCTGTGACTTATCTTACATTTACATCTTATTTCTAAGCATTTTTTTCTATTTGAGTCTACACTCTAAACATAACGTAAGCGATGCGCCTTCAATACTCAAGCAACGATTAATCCAGAGTACATATTTTACACGTTAGTAAACGGAAATGTGGCGGAGCAACTCAGCTCCTATTTCTTAAGGGTAGTATATAAATGGTCGATCTTAGACCTCTTCTTTTTATAAATTTCTTAATGATTTTGCTGTTAATCATTGCGGGCACAGGGCCGGCAAATAATGAAGCAGACATTGTAAAAGCTAAAACTTCTATCGAATCCGAGCCTGACGTACCGGTAAGTGCGGGCACACCGGCTCCTCAAGAAACAACGAAAGAAGCTGAATATATTGAGCTTAGTGAAATGAGCAAACAAGTGCTTGACTCGCTAAAAAGAACTGAAGACCTTGCGTTTTCTGAAGAAGCAATTTTCGCAGATGAAGTTGAAGCTCCGGCCCCTACCCCGCCCATAAGAGAAGTTATTATCTCTGAAACGAAGAAGCCCGAAGTAATCACCTACAAAAACACAGAACAGCCCGAGCCCAAACCTGTCATTACCGGCACTTTGATTGTGCGCTCAAACGTTACCGACGATACCGTATTGGTAAACGGTAAACCTTATGGCCCAACTAAACTGGAAATGCAGCTAACACCTGGTAATTACAACATCGAAGTTGCTAAAGAAGGTTATCAGAGCTGGTTATCAAGCGTTGATATACGACGCGGAAGCACCAAAACACTAAAAGCTCAGCTTCAGCAATTTACTAAAGTTGATTACCAAAATGGTATGTGGGCAAACGATATCAAGACAGGCGAAGGAAGCTACATTCAAGAAGGCAGCTTTGAATACAACGGCTCCTTCGTTAATGGCAACTTTCATGGCATCGGCTCTGTCCGATATGCCAACGGAATGAAATACCAGGGAGAGTGGTTTGAAGGCAATATGCAAGGCCGCGGCACCCTCACCACCACAGACGGCGATACCTACATTGGTGAGCTTGATGAAAATGAGTTTAATGGTGAAGGAACCCTAACCAAAGCTACCGGTGACATCTATACAGGTTTCTGGATTGATGGCGTGCTCAATGGGCAAGGCTCTCTTACAACCAAGGGGGGCCTACTATATGTTGGCGGCTTCTCAGACAATTTATTCCACGGTAACGGTTCCCTAACCTACCCGGATGGCGGACACTACGAAGGTTCATTCTCTAACGGTATGTTCCACGGCAAGGGTGTCGAAACCTATGCGAACGGTAAAAAGTATGTCGGACAATTTATTGATGGCCTCTATCACGGTAAGGGAGAGATCCTAAACCCTAATGGAAGTAAGATCACCGGCACATTTAAAGATGGAAAGCCATTTGGCAAGGCAACGCTAACCACAGCAGAAGGCGAAGTGTTTACTGCCAGATCCAGCGAGCCTGGCGTGTGTTACCGGCAAAAAAGTTATCGAGCAACGGAGTGTCCTAAGCTAGAAGGCTGGTAATCAACGTTTGCAATTAGACACAAACGGCCAGCTACGACACGTCCATACAGAATTTTAAAGTACGAATTTGAATAGAGATTAACGAGGTATATGATGACAATTAAAAGCGCTTTATTGGTAGATGACTCCAAGGTCGCCAGGTTTGCATTGAGTAAGCTTTTAGAGAAAATCAGCCTTAAAGTCGATATGGTTAACTCCGGCGAAGAAGCCTTATCATATTTGGCGTCCAACAATAATCCTGACGTTATTTTTATGGATCAGCTCATGCCGGGTATGAACGGCGTTGACGCTACCAAAGAAATAAAAATGAATCCTGAGACATCAGAGATTCCCATTATTATGTGCACCTCAAAAAAGTCAGATGAATTCTCTGAAGATGCACGTAACTTTGGTATTTATGGTGTGCTAACCAAACCTGCTGAGTCTCAGCAAGTGGTAGAGCTTATTGAAAAGCTCACTAGCGACATAGCTAATAACACGCTACCCAAACCTGCGATTTCTATCTCTCTTAGTGATCAGGAACAGGCTCAACTTGGTAAAATCAGCAAAACTGAGCTTCCGGACGAACTTCAAGACAAACCTGCCGCAGCGCCGAGTGTCGAAGCTTCGTCTGATATCATTGAACAAGTCGCTCGATCAGCCGTAAAAGCGAATGTTAACAACCGCCTTCACGAGCTCCTATCCAGTCTATTCGACGAGCAATACGATCATGTCAAACGCATCCTGAGTGATTCAAAGCAAGAGCAGCAGGATCACTTAAAAGGCATCATGGATGAATACGTCAACGAAATTAATAAGAAAACTGAGTCCATTAAAGAGGAAGTTGCTGCAGAAGTAAGTCTGTTTTTAGGAAACCAACTCACTGAATTTAAGCAAGAGCTTCTGGATAGCAAAGCTCATACAGGCTTAGACCCTGTACAAATTGAAGAATTAAAAGAGCACCTTAGCTCTAGCCAATCTATGGACACTGAGTTTTGGCAACGCTTACAGGGTGACGCAATAAAACAAGCTCATGAAATCACGCGCGAAACTGCAGAAGACGTCGCAGCACAAACAATTGAAACCTATATCAGGCAAAACCGAGCTGCTTCCAATAAGTTTTATGGCATGGCGCTGGCGGCCAGCATAGGTGTATTCGCAGTCGGTATTGCTGTTACTGCAGGACTGTTTGGCTAAGCACTTGAATCAGCATACTGAAGTGACTGCCAAGCGTAAGCGCTCCAGGTCACTTTCAGTATCAACATCCTGAACTCGCCCGCCGAGGTAAACAGGCGTCGTTTTGTTGCGCAAGATTATGCCTTTCGCGCCGCCCTGATTTCCCGGTACAGCCAAGCCTTTTAGCTGAGGCAAATACGACCAAGGAAAGTATGCGGGCACTCCAAGACTAAGCTCCTTGTCCTCTTCTTGATATCCTGCACAAATTATTTCATTCGCTTGCTCATTAACTAAAGTACAGTATTTGCGCAAGTCACTTGTTTCTATTAAGGGCTGATCCCCAAGCAAGAACAACAGGCCATCCACGTTTTCATCTGTCAGCAGGGCTTCGCTCTCTGCAGATGATGCTGCGCTAGCAATGACCTTTCCCATTCCCTCTTGCCATGCACTCTCATGTAAAACCTTTGCAACACCAAAAGAAAGCACACTGTTAATTTCTTTGTAATTAGCGCCCAGCATCACCCAGGTTTTTGGGAAGACCTGAGACACCGTATCAAACACATGTTGCAACAAGGGTTTCCCGTGCCAATCAGCCAGCTGTTTAGGCGAACCGAAACGACTCGATTCTCCAGCTGCCAGGATCACCGCAATAATATTTTTGGCTTCGACGACTTGTTTATCACTCACATTGAGTTCCAGAATAAATTCTATTTATAGGGCTAAGGTGCCTGATAAATATAGAAATTACCACATAGAATAAGCATACCCTACGATATGTATACCAAGAAGCACTAGGCCCAAATAGAAAGACCATGTAAAATAGTCAACTATTCTTACTTAAGCAGCCGAAAACTATGCAAGCCGACACCTCTCTTTTTTCTTATCCTAAGTACTGGGCAGAATGCTTCGGTATTGCACCCTTCCTACCCATGTCTCGTGAGGAAATGGATACTCTGGGTTGGGATAGTTGCGATGTTATTATCATTTGCGGTGACGCTTACGTCGACCACCCCAGCTTTGGCATGGCGGTCATTGGTCGGCTGCTAGAGTCTCAAGGTTATCGAGTTGGAATTATTGCCCAGCCGGACTGGACATCGAAAGATGATTTTCAAAAGCTTGGTAAGCCAAATTTATTTTATGCGGTTTCTGCGGGCAACATGGACTCGATGATCAATCGTTATACAGCTGATCTGAAGATTCGCCATGACGATGCCTACACCCCAAACAACGAGGGTGGTAAGCGCCCTGACCGTGCAGTAACGGTTTATAGTCAGCGCTGTAGAGAAGCCTACAAAGATATCCCGGTTGTGATCGGTGGGATTGAAGCTAGCCTACGCCGAATCGCTCAATACGACTACTGGTCAGACAAGGTAAAACGATCGGTTCTGATGGACTCAAAAGCAGATATCCTACTTTATGGGAATGCAGAGCGAGCAATATCTGAGGTAGCCCTACGTATATCCCGAGGTGAACACCCCAAGGATATGAAAGATATCAAAGGAACAGCTTGCCTACTAAAAGAATTGCCAGAAGGCTGGAATATAAAAGATTCCTCGCGCATCGAAAAACCAAAAGCGCTTGACCCAGCGAACCACCCGTTCCAGAAAAACCCTTATCAAGAAACTGAAATAGAAGGTTCCGAGTCGACAAGTAAATGCGCCGACAATCAGCAAGTCGATAAAGCAGAGCCAATCAAAATTTTACCATTTCCAGAACAAAGCGCTGATAAAGAGAGAGAATTTATCTTACTCCCCTCTTTTGAAAAGGTTTCCAAGGACCCTGTGCTTTATGCTCACACCTCCCGAATACTGCACCTGGAAACTAATCCAGCCAATGCCCGAGCCATTGTTCAGCCTCACGATCAACGCTATGTTTGGGTAAACCCACCAGCCATTCCTCTATCGACAGATGAACTTGATAGCGTCTTCGAACACGCTTATCAGCGAGTGCCTCATCCTAGCTACGGTGATGCAAAAATTCCTGCCTACGAGATGATACGTTTCTCGGTCAATATTATGAGAGGCTGTTTTGGTGGCTGTTCATTCTGCTCGATCACAGAACATGAAGGCAGAGTAATACAGAGTCGATCAGAAGATTCCGTTATCCATGAGATTGAGCGAATCAGGGATATGACACCCGGTTTCACCGGCACCATTTCTGATCTGGGCGGACCTACTGCAAACATGTACCATCAGAATTGTCGCTCAGAGGAAATTCATGCAAGTTGTCGTCGACTGTCATGCGTCTATCCTTCAATTTGCAAAAATCTGATTACTGACCACTCGCCCACAACAAATCTATACCGACGCGCCAGAACACTACCCGGAATTAAACGCATACTTATTGCTTCCGGCTTACGCTACGACCTAGCAGTAGAAGACCCGGAATATATAAAGGAACTTGTTACACACCATGTAGGCGGCTACCTGAAAATTGCACCGGAACATACTGAGAGCGGCCCTTTATCAAAAATGATGAAACCCGGCATGGGCACTTATCATCGCTTTAAAGAACTATTTGAAAAATATTCTGCCGAAGCCGGAAAAAAGCAATACCTTATTCCTTACTTCATATCAGCTCACCCTGGCACGCGCGATGTCGATATGATGAACTTGGCATTATGGTTAAAAGAAAACGGATTTAGGGCGGATCAGGTACAAAACTTTTATCCCTCACCGATGGCTAGCGCCACCGCCATGTACCATTCCGAGAGAGATCCGCTCCACCGGATCAATTACAAGACAGAAAAGGTGTCCATTCCCAAGGGCATAAAACAGCGACGCCTACATAAAGCGTTTTTGAGATATCACGACCCGGACAACTGGCCACTGTTGCGAGAAGCGCTTAAAGCGATGGGTAAGGCTCATTTGATTGGCTATGGGAAAAAACATCTCGTTCCACCAAACCAACCAGTTAAAGGTACTAAGCAAGGTGCCAAGATGAGCCAGAATAGAAAAGCGGCTCAAAGACCAGGAAATAAGAACAAGCAGGGAAATAGAAAGAATCAAAAGGGAAAGATTCTGACCCAGCATACTGGCCTTCCTCCCCGTAAAAGTAAGTAAGAATATTTAACAGACCTAAAAGTGTGCAGCAATACTCACAAATTTGTATTGCTGCACAACAATCCCTATAATCCGCCCCCCCGTTTAAACGACATTTTAATGACCGAGAGAAGCCTTCTCTCAACCAGAGGTATTCATGTTCGAACCCCGCGCAAGCTCGCATCTCAGTATCAAGAACGACGTCCTATCCGGCTTAACCGTTGCATTGGCGCTAGTCCCTGAAGCTGTTGCATTTGCCTTTGTTGCAGGCGTGGAGCCAATTGTTGGTTTGTATGCTGCTTTCATGGTCGGACTCATTACGGCTTGTATCGGTGGTCGACCAGGAATGATTTCGGGTGCTACCGGTGCTCTTGCCGTTGTTATGGTATCGCTGGTCGCACAACACGGTGTTGAATACCTCTTTGCTACGGTAGTTTTAATGGGAATCATACAAATTGCGGCAGGCATGCTAAAACTAGGCAAGTTTATTCGCATGGTTCCCCACCCGGTTATGCTTGGCTTCGTTAACGGCCTCGCGATTGTGATTTTCCTCGCTCAACTTAGCCAGTTTGGAGAAAACAACGGCACGGGCTGGTTGCAAGGAACAGGACTAGAAGGTTCCATTATTGATATTGCCTGGCTCGAAAGTAATGCCATGATCACAATGCTTACTCTCGTTTTTGCTACCATGGCTATTATTCATTTCTTACCCAAATTAACCA
>NZ_LWGE01000067.1:0-229 GCF_001635315.1 Oleiphilus sp. HI0123 | reverse complement strand
CCCAAGGTACTATCTTTTGGAGACTCTGACGAGTTCAGTCGTTTTAGAACCCAAGTCAATTACCGAATTATTGAAAATGCCGATATCGCATTCGGCTTCCGCTATATGAATGTTGGCAGCGAATTAGATGGCAAGAATGAAACCCTTGAAAGCGGCGTATACCTTGGTCTTCAGTTAGCACTATAAGACTCAGGAGAGCACTGCAAACGCAGAGACTAAGCCGGATTCA
>NZ_LWGE01000066.1:0-360 GCF_001635315.1 Oleiphilus sp. HI0123 | reverse complement strand
TCAACGAGGCTTTGTGGAGCCTGATGAGCCCGCCGCACCTTGAGGTCGTTGAGCTATCGGAGGCTGACAAGCGAGATCGGAAGATGACCGTGCGCCTGATTGGCCCGAAGCTGCCCGGCTGATGCCTCGTGCCATCCTCGCAGAGCCTGCCAAGGCATAGGAGGGAAGGATGACCGACTTTCGCGACATGACGCCGGCCGAGCTTGAGAAGTCGATGGCCGACGATCTCTATCGCTTCATCATGGAGCATTGCCCGACGCGCGATCCTCAGGAAAACTGCGACCGCATCACGGGCTATCTGTACGACTTCTCGCAACACATTGAGACGGTCGCGCATCCACTCACAGAAGCCCAGAAGGC
>NZ_LWGE01000065.1:0-332 GCF_001635315.1 Oleiphilus sp. HI0123 | reverse complement strand
ATACTTGAATCATTGATTTCAATATTCGTAAGGAGTATACGCAATGAACTATAAATTCTTTACTATTTTATCTGTCCTTTTGCTCAGTGCGTGCACTACAACTAAAACTATTTCTCTTGCAGTAAATGAATTGCCGCCCACTGCTGCCGATGATGGCGGTATAGAGCTCCAAATGTGGAAATCTATCGGGGGTAAAAATGTAAGAGCTCTAACTAGAAATGCTCGATTTCCGCTCAGCTCTAGTTCAAGTGAACTTGTCCAGGAGCTAGACTTTATTGATTCAAAGGGCGATAAATATGGGCAACGGCTAAGAGGTTTGCTTATGGTCCCCG
>NZ_LWGE01000064.1:0-410 GCF_001635315.1 Oleiphilus sp. HI0123 | reverse complement strand
TGAGAAACCTGAGGGCCTGTTAAGTTTGTTAGCGTCAAAGGAAGCTGCTTGATGGATATTAAAGTCGCCTTCGCGGACACGTTTTTTAACGCTTTAGTGAAACTACCAGCTAACACCCAAGCTAAGGTTATTCAACTGGTTCTAAAGTTTCAAAGTAACCCTAAATCTCCGGGATTG
This sequence comes from Oleiphilus sp. HI0123, assembly GCF_001635315.1. Taxonomy (NCBI): domain Bacteria; kingdom Pseudomonadati; phylum Pseudomonadota; class Gammaproteobacteria; order Oceanospirillales; family Oleiphilaceae; genus Oleiphilus; species Oleiphilus sp. HI0123. Next base: position 233 of record NZ_LWGE01000064.1, on the reverse strand, counting down.
AATTATGAAACTCTCAATGCGCTTAAGGATAAGCTCATGCGATCTATACGGGTTGATCAAGCATACAGAGTCATACTACATGCACCGGCTGAGGGAAATGTCTATTTGCTATTGTGGGTAGATCATCATGATAGAGCATATAACTGGGCAGCAGTTCATCAGTGTAAAATAAATCCTAATACTGGATCTCTACAGATATACGAGACCATGATTGAGACGATGCAAAAGGTTTC
>NZ_LWGE01000063.1:0-802 GCF_001635315.1 Oleiphilus sp. HI0123 | reverse complement strand
GGAGTTTGGGATTGATCTACCTACCTGCTTTACTCGGAATATCTATTTGCTCTGTATACTTCGCGAGGGTTGGAACGCAGTTGGCGCATCGCTTGTCGCCTCTGTTACTGAAAAGATTGTTTGCAGGTTTTCTGCTATTAATTGGTGTTCGCTTTCTAGTGACTTAGCTCTGTTTAATATTAAAAATTTAAGGAATTACAATGGCGTTGTCGTATCCCCAGATAGATCCGGTTGCTTTGGACTTAGGGCCAATTCAAATTCATTGGTATGGCTTAATGTATTTGATTGGTTTTGTGGCGGCTTACTTACTAGGGCAGAGACGAGCCCAACGACCTGGTGCTCCAATTGCCAAAGAGCAAGTCGGAGATATGATTTATTACTGCGCATTGGGGGTAATCCTGGGGGGGCGCCTGGGCTACGTATTCTTCTATAACTTCGACAAATTTCTCGATGACCCAGCTTGGTTGTTTAGAATCTGGGAAGGTGGAATGGCCTTTCATGGCGGCTTAATCGGTGTGATGTTAGCCATTGTTTTTTATGCACGAAAGATTGGCTGCACTTTTTTTCAACTATTGGACTTTATCGCGCCTCTTGTGCCAATAGGTTTGGGTTTGGGACGAATCGGAAATTTTATTGGTGCAGAATTATGGGGCAGGGCGACAGATGTTTCTTGGGGAATGGTATTTCCAAACGACCCGGAGCAATTGGTTAGGCACCCTTCTCAGCTTTATCAGGCAGGGCTTGAAGGGCTGATGTTCTTTTGTATTTTATGGTTTTATTCCGTTAAACCCAGGCCTGCGGC
>NZ_LWGE01000062.1:0-538 GCF_001635315.1 Oleiphilus sp. HI0123 | reverse complement strand
GGATATTCACATCTATATAGATAGCTCATCCTATTCAGATATTGATATTGAAGAAATTTCTCAAGATCTACTCGCTGAACTAAGTGCTTGGCTCAATAATAAGACTTCTATTAGTTTGTTGGATTTTCGACCTGAAGAATGTCTAGAGGACTGGAAGCTTGGTGTTGCATTACGGGTGAAATCCAAATTTAAACTAAAAGAACCGCTAAATTTTTTATATGATCTTGCTAAAAAATACCAGTGCGAATTTGTTGTTTCTGAGTACGATGCTAAGTCTGAGAGTTCTGAAGCCGTTTGCTATTTTGGCTTTGAAGAGGGGCGGCCAGATCTCTATGAAATAGCAAATTACCTAGGCTTATGATGCTTGGGTGTGATCAACGAAGTTTTGCGTATCAATAGTCTGACTTCTATTGGCTTTCGATTCGCTTGCCAGGGCTTTTAATGCCAGTTTTATATCTGAAGCTATCATTTTTATATTTCACCTATTTTGCCTTGCTAGGTGTCATGGCGCCTTACTTGGGGCTATATCTCGATAGTA
>NZ_LWGE01000061.1:0-445 GCF_001635315.1 Oleiphilus sp. HI0123 | reverse complement strand
AATATATGATAGTCAAAGGCTTTGATAGAATTAAAAAGGAAGTTGTTAAAAACGGTTCTTTCCCTCCATTTGGCTTGACGCTGTCTCCTGATGCCGAGTTTAAAGCAGTCATTCCAGATATTGAAGCAAAACTACCTTCACAGGTTGTTCTAGTAAAACTCGCTGAAAGCATGGCAGCTATTGCTCAAACGCGTTCAATGTGGGCAGTTGGTATTATGTATATTAGGGCCATCAAGCGAGATGACGGTACATATCTCCAGAGAATTATCGTGATGACAGAACATATTGCTGGTTGGGCTCGCCATTGGGCATACCCTTTTAAGATGGAGGATGGAGAGTTTAAATTGGGTACCCCTCAAGAATTGGAAGTAAAGCCGGTTTACTTTACTAAAAAATAAAAGCCTTGTTTTATTAAAGCCGCCTATAAAGGCGGTTTTTTCGTTTA
>NZ_LWGE01000060.1:0-835 GCF_001635315.1 Oleiphilus sp. HI0123 | reverse complement strand
TCACAGTACAGACGCATCCGGAAAAGCAAGTGTTGGTCCCAATCTTAGAGGTAAATACGGACAACCCGCCGCTTCGGCTAGCAATTTTAACTACTCGTCGGGTTTATCTGAGAGCAATCTCACTTGGAACGAAGCCAATCTGGATCGTTTCTTGGAAGACCCCGCCGGAACAGTGCCTGGTACCACTATGGGCTTTGGGGGGATAAAAGACCCCAACGAAAGGAACGCCATCATTGAAGCCCTCCGTGCACTTAAATAGGCAAGAAAAACCATTGGTAGCACCATCCTAACAAACCAGCGTAATGTGGATAGGAAATGAATATGAAAATGTACCCGATTTTAGCGTATCTATGTGCTCTATTGATATCGGACGTAGTGAGTGCAAGTGACATTAATAATGACAGAGACAACGAAGAAATTTATCGAAAACTACTAAAAATCGAATACAACAATCGTGTATTTGCTTATCTTTCAACTCAAATCATCGCAAAAAACCGAGAGGGTTCTCCAATGGGGGAGTTTTATCAAGCGTATTATCGGTTGGAGGTGTTGAACAAAAGCCTCTATGAGAATATGGAAAAGAAACTTAACTTTGAATACCAGCCCAATCTGTTTACTCGTACTCGTGGAAAGTTAACCGGGTATATCTCCTCTGTTCTGCCTGTTACAGCAGGTATGCTTGTATCTATCATTCAACCATACGTGGAAAAGCTTACCGTATTAAATCAAGTTTCCCCAGCAGAGCACAGTAAGTTCTTCAGCTATGTACTTGCGCAAGAAAAAGCTCAGCTTAAAGCCTCACAGGTGGCAGTAGAGAGAGGCTGGTCAGAGGGGG
>NZ_LWGE01000059.1:0-246 GCF_001635315.1 Oleiphilus sp. HI0123 | reverse complement strand
TTAAAACGTTCGACCATTTCGCCAAAGGTTCCACGGCTCACTTCCTGTGCTTCAGCGGCGGCATCGATATTGCTGATATCGCCCACATCTAAGCCTAAGGGATCAAACAGCATATCCCCTATAGCAGAAAAGTTTTCCGGTACTGTTGCCAATGCTTCACTCAGGCTAGCTCCCAGATCAAAGCCCTGCTCTTGCGCTTCACCTTCGCTCGCTAATTGCCCATATAGTGAATCCAAGGTGCCCACA
>NZ_LWGE01000058.1:0-230 GCF_001635315.1 Oleiphilus sp. HI0123 | reverse complement strand
CTATTGGCACACGTTCAACTCTCGTGACACCAATCTGCTACCAGCTAGTTCAAAAACCTATGCACTCCCCCAAGAGCTTAAAGCACTACTGACACCCAACACGAGCCTATAAGGGACTAACGAACAATGATAGAACAACTCAACGAACTATTTGAACTGTATCAAGACCCTATGTTTTTAGCCTTTCCCGTCGCGACACTCGCCCTGAGTGTCGGTACTTTTCTTGTCGT
>NZ_LWGE01000057.1:0-2970 GCF_001635315.1 Oleiphilus sp. HI0123 | reverse complement strand
ATGCTCCTATTGACGTAGCTGGAGCTGGTGACTCAATGTTAATTACCTCAGGGCTTACATTGGCAGCCGGTGGGTCAGCATGGCAAGCTGCAGCGCTGGGAAGTGTTGCAGCAGGCATACAAGTTAGCAGGATGGGGAATAAGCCCTTGAGTAAGCAGGAGTTTATGAATACTTTTGGCAAAATCAATACATGATTTGGATGTTGTAAAGGGATAAACGTATGCAAATAAGTCAATTGAAAGAGATTGTTGACTCTATTCGAAAACAAACTCCAAGAGGGTGGATCTTAATGTCACCGAACTCTATTGGTGAGGTGCTAGTGACAGCATCTTTTGCAAGAAGTTTGGTAGAAAAAACAGGCTACCCCATTACATTGTGCGTACGGCCAGAGCACAAGGCTATGGTTGAAGCGCTTTATCCAAATCGATTTACCGCTGTTGTTGCTATGGACATGGAGTTGATGCGCTCATTTAGCACGAGTGGTTATATTCCACATGATCACTTTGATATCGACTTTCCAATCAATCTATGGCCATCTCAATATGGCGGTGGGTACTTAGCAAAATTCCAAGACCTACATTATAAACGGCATGGAGCTAGTGGTCTTTCATTAGGTGATATATGGCGGCACATGCTTCAACTTGATTGGGATACTCCTATGGAAAGGCCGTGTAATCGCTTTTTTAATGAGCGCAACGATATCTTAACTAAGTATGGTGTAAAGGAAGGGGAGTACTCATTATTTCAGCTAGGTAATAATACTAATAAGCCCTTACCTAGTACCTTTTGGTCCCCTTTAGAAGAGCTTTATGGCGAGAACCAACAGCCTGTGTTAGTGAACTTAAAGGGAGCTATGCTGGTACATAATAACTTGCGCTTTAACAATGTTAAGCAGGTCGACCTAGATATTTTGGACGCTCTTTATCTTATTAATAAGTCGCATTCAACAGTTTCGGGCAATAATGGCTTAATGTTTATTAGTACTTTCCTAGATTATGTTGACGAATGTAAACCTGAATTGCACGTAGTGATGACTGACCAGTATTGTAAGCATTACAACTTGCTGAATAGTGACTGGGAAAAGGCTTTCGTCCCTTATGAAAAAAATACTGAAATTAGTATTCGCTCTTCTGAATATTCATCTTCAACAGCGCAGATATACGAGTGGATCGTTGGTGTGGATGAGAAAGCTGATCAGCATAAAAAAGCAGCGACTGATGTATTCAATCGTAATGAAGAGTCCGAGTTTTGCGTAAGGCTAAGCACACATAGCTCGCGAGACGCTTTTCCAGCCACCGTTAGCTTTAAGAATAACTAGTCCTATTAGTAAGTGGTATAGAGTAATACCTGATTTTAAGAGTAACTGATTATTGGCTTATAACTACGATAGCGTCAAATAATGTATATATGAGTTCATTAAACTCATTACGGTTGAACATTTTGATCAGGCTTTGGGCTTAAGGCCATAAATATAAGAAGAGGATGAATGGTGAGTGCAAGAGAACTGTTTTTACAGCATGCAAACCTAGTAGACAGCAAGTATGGTGATTCTGAATCAGTTAGTGTTGCCACATTGAATAAGGAGCTGATAAACGAGTTACTAGGTCTTATAGATAATTCTAATGAGCATGAGCATGAGCATGAGCATGAGCAAGTAGTTGACAATGATCTTCCTATTTTTTCAGTGGATGACTTGCTGGTTGACCATCACGCTTATGATGTTGTGGAGAAACTTGGTCAGACTCAGGATGCTCATGACCTTTACCCAAATAGAGTTATTCCTGTCGTCATTCGGAAGTTACATAACTTTTTACGTGAAGAGTTTTCGAGTCAGGTTAAATCGCCATTTGTTTATGTCAACACGCGTGCATGGACTACTAAGCCTGGTACAGAAAGATTTGGCCCGAATGCGATGCACTTAGATGGGCTTGAAGCAGGTCATTTAAAAATCATGGTTTATTTGACCCCGCTAAACAAGGAAAGTGGTTATTTAGTTATTGGTAATGATGAAATAAAAGATGTACCAGCCGGCCTTTGTGTCATGTTCAAAAACTCTGATATTAGTCACTCAGGCGTACCAGGCTTAAGCTTAGGTAGGACTTGTATTGAAGTTACCTTAATGAGAGCTTTGGTTGATTTACCTCAATTATGGCTGGGACATCACTTTGGAAGACATCTTGTGGACCCCTCAATTGCTTACCTTCGGGCTAGCGAGCTGATTAATGACCAAACAAAAATTCAGGAGAAACAACCATTGTTTCCTACAGATAAGTTAAAAATTAATATTGGTTCCGGACGACGAGATTGGTCAGAGTGGACCTGCTTTGATGAAATAAATAGTCCGGGTGTCACAAACCTGGTTTTAAACGAAACTGTCAAACTGCCTATTGAGAATCAGTCTGTAGGCCTTGCTTATTCATCACACGCTTTTGAGCACCTTCCCGACAATACTATTTTTAGAATTATGTGGGAACTTCGTAGAGTTTTATGCGTGGGAGGGGTATTTCTATTAAAGATTCCAGACTTTGATTGGTTCGTTGGTGAATACCTAAAAGGAAGCGACGAGTGTATGGTTAATAAAGGAGTCGAATCTATAACTTACACTTGGGAACGTAAAGGTTTGCTTGATAACTTACAAAACCGCGTATCGATGATGTTTTGTGGCTATTGGAATAGTCAGTACGGCGACCATTTTAGTGGCAATATAGATCGAAATAATAAAGCAGCATACCATGGCCCAGCAGTTATGAATGAGGCCTTTATTGATCAGCTTTTTAGGGAGTGTTCACCAAACCAAATTGCTCGAACAATGTGTAAGGTAGCATTGTCAGATCCAGATTTTTATCGGTTTAACCATCAAAACGCATGGTCAAAAGAAGAAGTGGTAAATATGTTTACGGAGTTTGGGTTTAGCTTAGTATCCACAGATAGAGATGAAATAAAGAAGGATTTTGGTGCACATATTCCTGA
>NZ_LWGE01000056.1:0-443 GCF_001635315.1 Oleiphilus sp. HI0123 | reverse complement strand
AAATATTGATCAACCGAAACTGCTTCACTAGATAGGATGGGGAATTTTGAAGCAATCGCGACAACGGGCATATCAAACAGATAGTCAGACTTCTTGTTGGGCTGTTCGACTGTTGCAAAATAGTCAAAGCCCGCTGACTTTGACAAGCTATTCAGAGCCGATACGGAAAACACCTCCTGAAAACCAACAATATCTGCGCCAATTACTTTCAGAAGCCTAAGTATCCATGCTTCCTTCTTACGCCATTGTTGGTCAGTATAAATATTCTCCAACTCGTAAAATGCATTGGGAGGTTCAATATAGTTAAAAAGGTTAAACGTACAAACCTTAAACTGACGTGTTTGTTTTACCATAATTCTGAGCAAAGTGCTTCGCTGCACTCGCTCTTACCTCCAATAGCCAGGGCCATGATTTAAAACAATAAGAACTTAGAATAAATTTTA
>NZ_LWGE01000055.1:0-257 GCF_001635315.1 Oleiphilus sp. HI0123 | reverse complement strand
CCTACCGGCTGACAAGAAGTAAGGCAAGACATCTACTTCAGATGCTCCCTGCTCTATACACTGGATAATTGAGTCGGGTATTAATGGCTCAGCCAGCTCCAAAAAGCCAGTATTGACGATCGCATATTGAGCGCCGACCTTATTCTGAACGCTACGGGAAAGCTCCCGTACTTCATCATTGGAGGACGCTCGTCGTGAGCCGTGTGCAACAATTACTAATGCTTTCATAATGTCCTACTATATTAACCATTTTTTCA
>NZ_LWGE01000054.1:0-623 GCF_001635315.1 Oleiphilus sp. HI0123 | reverse complement strand
GCAGTAGATAAACAAAAAATTTCACTTTATTAGTAATTAATTTTTAGCGGCAATATCAGCATTTGAAATATCAACAATCATTGTAAGAGATATTATCAGCATCAGAACGAGACACAAAAATATCAACACCATATTCCTTATATATCATATAGTTAACCACCTAACCGACGCAAACCATACTGAATAAAAATATCAACGTCAGTATTCTCATATAATATCTTTATATTTCATAGCGTTAGAACAAAAAAACAAGCATTCCAGGCCATTCCCCCTCGAGAAAAAAGTATATTTTTCGTTATATGTATAATGTATATAGATTTTTATTTTTTACTTTCACTTTATAAATCATAGCCTTACCTATACTTTTAGGAAATACGACAAATATCGACCTAGACAAAGAAAAATATCCACAAATATAACATTAGATATTTATATATATTTACCTTTAGAGTTTTGGCATTATCGTTATTTTTCAGTATGTTACAAAACTCTACAATTGACGATAAACCGGTAATAATATTAAAATAAAACCAAAAAAGGTTTAAAAATGACATTTTACAACGAATTATCCTCGATCAATCTTCACGATTTTTTCTCAATTCTCGAAGAGAAAAAAGCATCTA
>NZ_LWGE01000053.1:0-250 GCF_001635315.1 Oleiphilus sp. HI0123 | reverse complement strand
CTATACGTGCATACGCACCCGACCAAAGGGGTGTATCCAGCTCAAGCCTCATACCAATATTTGACTGTTCAACATGCCGACCGTATGCCAATTCACGCGTGACAGACACGCTAAATATATCTATGAGCATAGCTGAAGACGAACCTGGCCTTTCGTGAGAGTCTTCGCCTAGTTCGAATTCATCGCTAAGTAACAGTGATTCTTCAGCAAGTAAGCTAGTATCATCGTAGACCTCATCCTGCTCTAGTAA
>NZ_LWGE01000052.1:0-634 GCF_001635315.1 Oleiphilus sp. HI0123 | reverse complement strand
CAGAGCCTTCCACGGCTCGCAAGCGGGCTAGCACGGGGCAGATTCATGCGAGGGGTTGAACCCTCTGCCTACTAAGACGAGGTATCAAACTCCGCTGGTGCGCACGGCACACCCTATTTGAGTTGTCAGGGTCTTAAATGCGGACTCATTGGCACTAGTGAAGAAAATTCCGATTAGATGTCTCAAAAAGTTACATCAAATTCATTGGCGGCAAAGAGCTTAATCTTGATCTAGGATATCAATTAGATGTTTACTTGGTTCCATGCGTTGATGAAGAACCCTGAAGATTTCAATGCCACCCTGGCACTCTGCATAATAAATGAAATGTGACTCAACTCTTACATGCAAACAGCTTGGTAGTTGGATATCAAACGTATTTCCCTTCTGAGGATTGCAAGCTAATTGCTTAAACATTATTTCTATATCTTTGATATAACGTGCAGCTCGAGCAAAACCAAATTTCTCTAGGCTATAATCAAAAATAGCTTCTAAGTCTTCATCTGCTTTTTGGTGTACAAAAAAGCTTTGGTTTTTATGCATTATGCTTTTTCTTCATCCGTTGAATAAAATCATCAGCATTCCAATTTTCGATAATGGGGCTATTTTCACCATCTTTAATAAGCTGGCGTAATTC
>NZ_LWGE01000051.1:0-569 GCF_001635315.1 Oleiphilus sp. HI0123 | reverse complement strand
TTTATTATCGAAGTAATAATTGACCATGCCCTCTGTACAGCCACCGGCTTCGGCGAACTTAATCATGGTTACCTTGTGAATACCATAATTAGCGATGGCTTCTACCGCCCCTCGGGCAATGGCCGCGCGCCTTTCTTCATGATCTACAATTTTCGGCATACTCTTTTGAACCTATAAACAATAACAACCTAAACTATCCCGATAGTATATTAAATATTGATCAATATTAATAATTCATGTTAAAAATATTATCCAGTATTTAAAAGAGGTGTTCACTGTGGGTAAGAAACGTTATAAGACAACTAGGCAAGGCCTGAACCGACGCAGCATCCTAAAAAATGGGTTGGGGGCTCTCGGCGCAGTCGCCCTAACTGCCGGGGGGAATAGCGTCAATGCTACAGCTAGCAAAGATTCCACGGATAGAGAAATCGACAAGTATGACTATGATGTCATTGTTATTGGTGGTGGCTTTGCCGGGGTTACCGCTGCCCGTGAGCTCAGGCAAGCTGGGCTATCAGTACTAATATTAGAAGCTCGTAATCGCCTTGGTGGGCGTACCTTTACCGTAA
>NZ_LWGE01000050.1:0-437 GCF_001635315.1 Oleiphilus sp. HI0123 | reverse complement strand
TAACTAATTTAAATTAGTAATACCCTTTTTTGGACCTAAATAATCTAAAATGTATCTTTATTTTATCAAAATCTGTCTCAAAAGATTCTATATAGTCTTTTGTAAATTCTGAAACAAAATGGATGTCATTTTTATAGAATAAATTAGTTGGAAGATGCTTTCTTATTTGTCTGTTAATTGCTTTTATCATTTTATTGCTTAACGGAATGGCCTGTTCATGAAATAATGTTTGCGTTATCTCAATGTTTTTAGCGCCTAAAAAATTATTTATTTTGTAGAACTTAATGTCTCCTTTCAAATAAACAGTTATTTTTATCTTATTTCTATTTGAAAACTTTAAATGTGTATCGAATTTTGCTTCGAATTGATTTTCTGGATATAAGTTGATTTCCTGAATTTCTTTAACAATAAAATTTCCAATCGATGTATCAATCTCT
>NZ_LWGE01000049.1:0-778 GCF_001635315.1 Oleiphilus sp. HI0123 | reverse complement strand
AACTGTCGCCTCAGAGGTGATCAAGACAAAACGTAGCTCATCGCCCAAGGACTTAAGCACTTCGTACAAACCGCCTTCACAATACAAGCTCACTTCTGTTCCAAGAGAACCTTTGATCTTGCCCGCATTACGCTCTTCTTCGATACGCTTATTCACAGCCGTTTTCGCTTCTAGCACCGTTGCCCAGAACTCAGAACCTTGCTGGCTATCTGCATCCATCGCAAACAAACCTTCGTACCAGGAACAAAGCATTACGCTTGATGCACGTTCTTCACCCTTAGGCTTAGGCATAACCGCCCAGATTTCGTCTGCAGTAAAGCTTAGAACTGGCGCAATCCAGCGAGTCATCGCTTCAAGAATATGGTACATCGCTGTTTGGCATGAACGACGAGCTAGACTATCTGCCTGAGTGGTGTACTGTCGATCTTTGATGATATCCAGATAGAAACCACCTAAATCAACGCCGCAGAAGTGAACAATTTTCTGTGAAACACTAAGAAAACTATACTCGTCATAAGCTTCTTGCAATTCAGTTTGAAGCTCTAAGGCTTTATCAACCGCCCAACGATCTAGTGACATCATCTCTTCAGGCGCTACCAAGTCCTTCTCTGGCTCAAAACCATTGATATTAGACAACAGGAAGCGCGCAGTATTTCGAATACGACGATAAGATTCGGCAGCTCGCTTGAGGATCTCGTCAGAAACCGTCATTTCACCACTATAGTCTGTTGCCGCTACCCAGAAACGCAAGATATCAGCCCCTAGCTTGTTCATCACT
>NZ_LWGE01000048.1:0-1077 GCF_001635315.1 Oleiphilus sp. HI0123 | reverse complement strand
TAAGCATACTCAGCACCAGGATGACTGTGCTAGAGCTGAACGAAGTGCACATGTAGGTCCCAGAAATAGAGTCTTCAGCAGTTTGATCTTTAAAATGAGCTTGGGCCTTGTTCTGTTTATCGCAGCAGTTGTAGCCGCCAGCTATTTTGTGACTCAGACAAAAGGCAAGCAGGTCATTTCCGAGCAGGCTGAAAAGCTAAATCGAGAGATTGGCCAGAATATTGTTTTAAAGCTGCAACAACGCCTTGTTGCGACTGAGACATTGACCACGACTTTAGCAAAACTCGGTGTCTCGCTTTCCAAAGATGTTGCTACATTTAAAGATTTATTGCCAAAGGTTATTGATCAAGCGGGAATGTCAAAGCTTGTTGCCGGTGGTGGTGTTTGGCCCGAACCCAATCAGTTCAAAGAAGGCGTGGAACGTCGGTCCTTTTTTTGGGGGAGAAATGAGCAAGGTGTCTTAGAGTATTTCGACGATTACAACGACCCCAAAGGGAATGGCTACCACAACGAAGAATGGTATGTTCCTGCCCGTTATTTAAAACACGGGCGTGCTTACTGGTCAAAGTCTTATATGGACCCTTATTCATTAGAACCGATGGTAACTTGTACGGTGCCAATGTTCGAGAATGGCGTTTTCAAGGGTGTCGCAACAATCGATCTAAGGTTAACTGGCTTGTCTGAGTTTATGTCTGAGCAGGCAAAATTAATTGGGGGCTATGCTTTTGCCTTAGATCGAAATAATCGCTTACTGTCATTCCCAGTCGAAGTTAATAAGCAAGCTCAGTTCCTAGACCTCAAAGGCTTCGTCAAACATGAATATCCGACTATGTCAGACATTTCAGCAACTAACTCCGGTTTCCAGCAAATAGAAAGTTACCTTAAAACGGTAAGTACTTCGCTCAGTAATGGGGCAGGTGATGATAAATTCAGTGCTGAAGTTAAACGCTTAGCAGAGGTGCTGGCTGAAGAATCTTATCAGGTTGAAGTTGAAGAAGGCTCTACGATAGCCGCTTTCTTGTTAGGTTTGCGGTTTGAAGCCTCAACAAATAAACCACTAATCTTGAAAGATGACCC
>NZ_LWGE01000047.1:0-16613 GCF_001635315.1 Oleiphilus sp. HI0123 | reverse complement strand
CCGTATAGTATTCATCTTCAAGCCCTATCATTATTAGTATTGCGAGGAAAGATACGATGAGACATGAAATACTCCCTTCGCCACAAGGTCTTCACAATTACTCAGGCTCATTAAAAGGCCTCACCAATCTATGTCTACGATTTGCCAAGCAATTACACTCGCTAGCATGGCGACTGGAGATACACCGACAACGTAAAAAGCTGCTTCAACTGAGTGATGCTCAATTAAGAGATATTGGCGTGTCCCGACAAGAAGCACAACTCGAAGCAAGTCAGCCTCTATGGAAGTAGAGGCTTAAGCCGTCAAATACCAGGAGGCAAATCACCCTGCTTTCTGTTATAAATAGGCTTCGTATCGGTATAAGAGCATTAAGCTGCCGTCTAATCGTGCAATGCTTATTAAAGATGGGTGAAAACAAAATACTCCATGTCTATCAAGAAAACTCCTTTTCTTACCTTGCTTCTGTCGCTCACATTGTTGATTAGCGTCTTATACGGGCATAAGCATGATGAACAACAGTGGCTATCTATAAACAAACATTACCAACAAGATTTATTAGCAATCGAAGCCCCCATTTTTTTTGATTACCTTGATCGTAGGCTAAACATAGAAGGCCTGGGTTCAGCCCAAAAGATTGATAGCTTAAAAGCTGATTTTGAAGATGGTGAGTCGCTTCCTACGATCAAAGCTATCTTGGAAGATTCAGCTTTTTCCTCCTATATCAAGCAGAATGGCAGCATGTTTCTTGAGAAAGCCATACTGGAAACATGGCATGAGGAGCGGCTTATAATTGAGCAAATGTATCGCGCCACCAGTACAAACTTACTTGGCCTTTCTGCTCAAGACTTCAGCATCAGACAGATCCTCACTCATGTTTTCGCACACCCCTCTCATCCATTGTTTATTTTAGTATTTCTATGTTTTTCAGTTTTATCCTTCTACTTTGAAAAGCGCTTTGGCGCCTTTAAGCTGTACTGCTATTTTCTGTTTTCGATGTTTATTTCTTCACTCACCTATCTATTATTCACAACCAAAAGCAATGCCGTCTTAGTTGGGCCTCTTGGTGCTATCTATGGCCTGGCAAGCCCGCTAGTGTTAGACAAACTAAAGAATTTCCAAGCCAAAAGAGAGTCCTTGCAACCCTCAAAATCGGCCTTATTCATGTTACTAATGCTTACTCTAAGCTTAATCACCTATACCGTTTTACATACGCTCGACCAACCTAGGCCTAGCATATATCTTCTTGCAAGCATGCTGCTTCCGGCACTCTCAACAGGCATTTTCATGAGCTTAAGCATGAAAGTTGCAGCGAAAGAAACCCCAAAAAACAAGCCAAGAATAACTGCCTCCGTTGATTGGGAGTACAGAGCAGAGCTTTCAAAAGCAATGGAATTCCTATCGCGCTTCGAGTTCAATACTGCACGCCAGTTATTGCGATCACTGGGTGCTAAATATCCCGAATCACGAGCAATATTGGAGCAGCGTTACAACTTGGCAAAATTGCATACTGAAGACTCGAGCTATTGGAAGCATGCACAGAACCTTATTGAACTGTGTGTCCGTAAATCAGACTACGAAAGAATTTGTCGATTATTTTCCGACATTCAAAAAAATGCTGCTAGTAAAAAAAGGGCTCAAGAATGCTTACAGCCCGAGCACTATCATAAGATGATGATGCTTTTTATTAAACATGGAGACCTGCCTAAAGCTGAGCAAGCCTTCTTGTTTCTCGAACTTGCTGGCAACCAACATATTACACAAGATGCTTGCCTCTTGCTTATTCAGGAGTTCAAAATAAGGCATACTGCTGCTAAACAACAGCAATATGAAATGCTACTCGAGCGACTCAAGGCTTAGTTATGAAAGCAAGCACTTTCGACCTAATCAGACATGGCGAACCCGTTGGTGGACAACTACTACGAGGTTCACAAGACGACCCCTTATCAGACTTGGGCTGGCAGCAAATGCACGACAGTGTAGGGGGTCATAAACCCTGGACCCGGATAGTGACTTCACCATTAAGTCGCTGTCAGGCCTTTGCCAATAAGCTAGGGGAAGACCTAAGCCTCTGCGTCGACATAAACCCGATGTTTCGTGAAATTTCCTTTGGTGAATGGGAAGGAAAGAGCGTCAAAGAACTGATGAAACACGACCCAAAGGCATTAAGAAACTACTGGGAAGACCCCGATAATCACGCTCCCCAAGGCTCCGAGCGAATGTCTGATTTCATTCAGCGTATTCATACAGCTTGGGAAGCCTTAGTGCTCGAATATCAAACTGAGCATACTTTACTTGTATGCCATGGGGGCGTTATCCGAGCTATATTAACCCACGTACTAGGTATGCCTAGTGACAGGCTTTGGAATATTGATGTACCTTATGCCAATGTAAGCCGACTCGCTTATCATCACTTTCCCGATGGCGGCCATACTGCTCAACTTAAATTTCACCAAGCACGCTTCTCTCAAGACTAAGCTCCACCTTTCTTCGTTCTGCACCTGAAGATGCACCTTTTTCGAGTATTTTTTGTACCAGTCATTTCCCTTGACGCACGTCAAGGCAGCTTACGCCTAGTGCGCATAAACTGATCCCCTAACAATGCAGGAGGAATGGATAGATGAAACCGCTTGAGGTGACCGAAGACTTGGCGCCCTTACTAAACAAATACGACGTTTACGGGCCAAGATACACATCTTATCCAACTGCACTTCAGTTCAATGATAACTTTACTGAAGCTGACTATCGTACTCATGCTCAGGCAAGTAACCAGTTGCCTGTTCCCAAGCCTCTTTCTGTTTATATCCACATTCCATTTTGTAAGTCACTTTGTTACTACTGTGGCTGCAACAAGATTGTGACGCACAAGCAGCAGCTAGCCACTGACTACCTCGATTATCTATATCGGGAAATCGAAATGCACGGCAAGTACTATGCTGACGACCGTTTACTGCAACAGATTCATTTTGGTGGTGGCACTCCCACATTTTTAAGCCCTCAGCAATTACGTGAAGTCATGGAAGTGCTGGCACAATCCTTCCACCTAGGTCTTCCTGACTCATTAGAAATTGGCATTGAAGTTGACCCACGTACAGTCACACCAGAAGAAATGACCGAATTAGTGACCATGGGCTTTAACAGAATCAGTATCGGCGTTCAGGACTTTGACCCTGAAGTGCAGAAAGCTATCAACCGTGAGCAAAGTAAAGAGCAGGTTGAAGCGGTTATCCAGTCAGCTCGCGATAACAAAGTTGATTCAGTATCTATTGATATTATTTACGGCCTGCCAAAACAGTCTCGCGCAAGTTTTTCGAATACGCTTGATGAAGTCATTCGTATTAAACCGGATCGAATCGCACTCTATAATTACGCACATATGCCTCAACGCATTCCGGCGCAAAGGCTGATTCACTCAGGCGACCTTCCAGGAACAGCAGAAAAACTTGAAATATTCACCGATAGTATCCAACGCTTAACTGAAGCGGGCTATATCTATATCGGTATGGATCACTTTGCACTACCTACTGACAGCTTGGCTAAAGCCCTTGATACAGGTGGTTTGCAGCGTAACTTCCAAGGCTATTCTACACATGCAGAATGCGATGTAATTGGTATTGGTGTCAGTGCTATCAGCCGGGTCAATGATGGCTATAGCCAGAATGTCACCGAAGTATCCAAGTACAAAACCGCCGTTGATAAAGGACACTTACCTATCAAACGCGGCGTTAATCTCAATACCGATGACCGCATCCGTGCAGATCTAATCCAACAAATTATGTGTGACGGTGTCGTTGATTACAGTGACTTCGGTGACGGTCACGATATTTTTTTCCACCGTTATTTCAACAGTGAACTCAGTAGCTTGAATGACCTCGCAAGCGATGGTTTGATCGAATTAAGTGACCAAGGATTCAAGGTGACACCCAAAGGAAGAATCTTTCTGCGGAACATCGCTATGAAATTTGATGCATATTTTAATCAAACAACTCTACAGAATACTGAGCAACCACGGTATAGTAAGACACTATAATTAAAATTTTATGGTGATTTACGTATGCCGAGCTCGAATTCTGTGGCATCTCCGTCCTTTTTAAAGTGCGGACAATGCTCTCTTGGAAAACTTTGCTTGCCAGTAGGGTTAGACTCAAATGATATGGTTTCGTTAGAAAACATTATTGAGCCTTCGTCCCCCTATAAAGAAAACGAGACCGTCTACCAGTCAGAACAACACTTTGAAAGGATCTACGCCGTTAAATCGGGCATGTTCAAAACCGTGGTTATTGATGCGAACGGTAATGAGCATATTGTCGGTTTCCACCTGCCCGGTGAACTTTTCGGCTTGGATGCGATCTACCCACAGAAGTATATTTCAACAGCTATTTCTCTTGGCACTTCCTCTGTCTGTGGTATTAACTACAACGATTTAGAAAGCCTTGCAGCGAAACTTCCCTCCCTACAGCGCCAATTATTTAGCTTAATGAGTAAGGAAGTACATACTTCACAGTCAATGACTGTGGAACATTCTGCTGACCAGAAACTAGCCGGTTTTATCCTCGCATTATCTTCTCGCTACAAGCAACGCGGTTATTCCGATACTCGAATTAACCTCATGATGCCGCGTCGCGATATTGCTAATCACTTAAATATGGCCGCCGAAACGGTTAGCCGTTTATTTAAGCGTTTTCAAAAAGAAGGCTTGCTAGAAATTAAGCGTACAGACTTACACATCATCGATATGAATGGCTTAAAAGAACTCGCAGGCTGCGCTTCGGCTTGTTAAACAAGGAGCGCGCGTGAGTAAACTTAAAGTCTTTTTGTTTGTCTTTGTCCTTTCTCTGGTTTCAGTCAATATCGCAAGCGACTACTATCGCGATGACCTTTATCGTTTAGCGATCGAGTTTGAAGCCTCAAAAGCAAACCTTCTACCTAAAAAAATCTCGATTGAAGGCAAACCTTACGCTTATCTGGAAAACTCTCGCCAAGATAAGCTCGGCACAATCATCATGCTGCACGGCTTTAGCGCCAATAAAGAAAACTGGATACGTTTTTCTGAACCGCTAGCTGACAAGTATCACCTTATCGCTCTAGATTTAATGGGCCATGGTGATAGCACTATCGACATGAGTCAGTCTTACTCCATCGTCGAGCAAAGCGCATTCGTAAAACAGTTTGCAAGTGCCTTGAATCTCAAACGCTTCCATCTAGTCGGTAATTCTATGGGAGGCGCCATTTCATCACTTTACGCAGCAACCTACCCAGAGCAGGTTCTATCGATAACCCTAATTAGCCCTGCGGGTATCCATGATATTCCCTCAAAAATGGATGAGCTTTTATCTCAAGGTATCAACCCCCTAATCGCGTCAAACACTGATGAGTTCAACGAGCTTATGGACTTTGTAATGGAAGATAAGCCTTTCATACCCGACGTTATCACCAAGGTCGAAGCAGAAAAGTCCATTCGTCGCCTGGAAATCAATCAGAAAATATTCAAAGATATTCGTAGTGACTTGGGCAAGGGGCTGGAGCAAAAGTTCACCAGTATCATTGCGCCTACTCTAATTATTTGGGGTGAACAAGACAGGGCTATTAACGTAAAAAACATCGACAAATATACAAAATTAATCTCTGGTGCCCAACAGCTGGTACTCGAAGATATTGGTCACCTTGCCATGCTTGAGGCTCCAAGTGTTTCCGCAGAGGCAATGCTTGAGTTTTTACCCAAGCCTTCTTCTTAATACTACGTATAGAGTTAAAATGAACAGCACAATCAAGGAAAAAAAGGACTACCTGTTGCATTGGATGTATGACTTTATCGAAGATGATGAAGAGCCAGCATACTTGGCGCAGCATGTAGAGGAGTGCGACCAGCTAATTACAGCATTTATCCATGATGTGACTAGCAATCACCAAAACAATGATTTTTCTTGGGTTTCTACCCAAATTGAGTCTTTGGTGAAAAAACTAAATGACCTGAACTTCAAACTCGACCATCAGCTAATTGAGACCGACCAACGAGAAGATATTTGCGCCCTGATTAAACTAGTTGTACAAAGCGCTGGCCACGAGTATTCCGAAGATATCACTGAGCGATGGAGAACGTGGTAAATACCTCAGTACCACTATTGCAAACCCAAAACCCCTCTTTGTATATATTTTGATCTACATCAATTATCTTTACTATTAATCAACCCTTCCATCCGCCATGTGATTCACATCAAAGCTTTCCCTAGTCTCTAGCTTCATGATGAGAAACTATAAGAACGACAAAAATCAGGTACATGCCGTAGAGTTTCAACTCTGTTACCTCTCTTTTCTTTCGTTTTCCGATTTTTGAATCTGAACTCACGATTAGGAGGCATATATGTCTAATGTAAACGTTGCTTTTGTCACGGGCGGAACCGGTGGAATAGGTACTGCGATCTGCCAAACACTACATGATGAAGGCTACACCGTTGTTGCTGCATCCAGCAGCCAAGAAAAAGCCGACAACTGGCAAGCGCAACTCAAAACACAAGGCTATGACATTAAAACCTGTGTACTGGAGGTTGCTGATTTTGACAGTTGTACCCGCAATATTCTTGATATTGAAGAAAGCATTGGCCCCATTGCAGTTTTGGTGAATACCGCTGGTATCACTCGCGATACCAGCTTAAAACGAATGTCACCACAAAAATGGCAAGAGGTCATTGATGTGAACCTGAGTGGAACCTTCAATACTTGTCGGAATGTCATCGAGTTCATGTTGAAACGCCAATACGGGCGAATTATTAATATCTCTTCTATCAACGGTGAAAAGGGCCAATTTGGTCAAGTGAATTACGCTGCCAGCAAAGCTGGCATTCATGGTATTACCATGTCACTAGCGCAAGAAGTAGCCAGCAAAGGCATTACTGTTAACACTATTTCCCCTGGTTATATAGCAACTGAAATGGTGATGGCGGTCGAAGAGAGTATAAGAAACCAAATTATCGCCCAAATTCCGGTCGGCAGGCTGGGTGATCCAAAAGAAATAGCGAGACTTGTTGCTTTCTTATCAGACAAACAGTCTGGTTTTATCACTGGATCAAATCTTTCCATTAACGGCGGTCAGCACATGCACCACTAGTAAATAACAAGGAGACATACATGAACGAATTTATCGATTCATTAAGCGAACAAGCGAAACGCTTTGTTGAGCCTGCAAAAGAAGTGAATAGATTGCTACTGAATAACGTAGGTGAGTTAGTTGATATTCAAGCGCAAGCCTTTGCAAACTACGCTGAAATGGGTATAGCCCAGGCAAAATCGGCATTAGAGATCAGAAATAGCGATTCACTGAACGCCTTTGTAGAGCAACAATCTGAATTTTCTGAGACTGTTCAAGCTCAGTTTAAGGGCGATGCAGAAAAGCTTACTGACTTGGCTAGCCAAACCGCTGAGGGCTTAAAACAGGTGTTTTCTAAAGAGACTGTATAAGCCATTCAACCTCAGTATAGTAAGTTCAACTATCAGGGGCGACTAACGCGCCCCTTATTTTCTTCGCTATTTCTAATTCTAAAAAACATTCATCAAACTGCTATTTGTTCACGTTTGATAAAAAGACTACTATAAGCAGCTCAAAACAAATGACCAGTGAAAAGGAAGCTAAGTGAACCAGCATATAGCCAAAATGCGACACATGCTTGAGAAGAAGTTCAAAGCAAACTTAGCGGAATGGGACCGTTTCCTAGATTTTTTCCATGTTCAAGAACTCGATGAAGGTGATCATTGGATTCGAGCAGGGGATGCCTGCGAAGAGTTTTTCTATATTTCTGACGGCATTCTCAGGCTCTACTATGTCGACCAAGAAGGCAACGAAGTAAACGAAGGCTTTTATGAAGAAGGTCAAATGCTGGGCCCCATATCAAGCTTCGTAAATGGCACACCCTGCCCCTATTATATTCAAGCACTCGAACCCGCCAGCCTTGTTGTCGCGAACTACCATCAATTTCATTCCTATGGTTATGATGATCCCGAGTTATTACGTTTCGAAATCACCTTTATGCATGAACTCTTCGTACGCAATGCTAAACGCGATGCCAAGCGGCTACTCAATAACGGTGAACAACGTTACAAGTGGTTTTGTAAAGAATACCCTCACTTCCTGGAGCGCATCCCCCAATACCATATCGCCTCGTTTCTCGGCATGACGCCCGTTAGCCTGTCCCGCCTTCGAAAAAAGTTTTCTCAATAGCCTCAGCTAGCCATCTATAAGGAACAAATACTTACCAAGTTTTGCTTGCTGCTCCCCACGCACTGGTCAATAATTAATCAAGACCTACCGCTACTGAGGAGTGTTCATATGCCTGTTAGCCAAATCGACACCCGACTTAATATATCGTCCGTACCTGAAAAAACTACTTCTAGTGACGCAAGGTCTTCACCGCAAAGTGATGGCACAGAGCAAATTGGTCAAGTAGAGGCCCTTCGCAAAGAATTCAATGCTGCCGTGTTGAATGCTAACTACGAAGTTAGCCTCAGCGTCAAGAACGAACCTATGAGCCTGCTTTATCAGACCGCTATCGATGCGATCAATAAAGAGCTAGAAGGTGACTTTGGCGAAAACTCAATCCAGTCCGGTTATGAGCAAGGCCTGGACGTCTCACCCGAAGCGACAGCGGGCCGGATTGTTAATTTCTCGACTAGCCTGTTTCCACTTTATCAACAACAACACCCTGAATTGAACGAGAGTGAGCAAGTCGAAAAGTTTGTCGATATTATTAGCGGTGGTATTGATACCGGATTTTCTGAAGCACGCGAGATACTCGATGGATTAGGAGTGTTAGAAGGTGAGATTGCCGAGAATATCGATAAGACCTATGACTTGGTTCAGGAAGGCTTGCAAGCCTTCAAGAAGCAGTTTGAGGTGCAGGAAT
The DNA here is from genome assembly GCF_001635315.1 of Oleiphilus sp. HI0123. Taxonomy (NCBI): domain Bacteria; kingdom Pseudomonadati; phylum Pseudomonadota; class Gammaproteobacteria; order Oceanospirillales; family Oleiphilaceae; genus Oleiphilus; species Oleiphilus sp. HI0123. The sequence goes on along the minus strand of NZ_LWGE01000047.1, from coordinate 7,722 downwards.
AGCTTAATTATTCTCCCACCAGCACGCGAATGGCACAAAAAAGCCGAACTAGGAAACTCTAGCTCGGCTCTGTTTGCTGCTTGTTTATCTAAAGACTTTAGATATCCAATGCCAAACGCGTACCCTGATTAATTGCACGTTTTGCATCAAGTTCTGCAGCCACATCAGCACCACCAATCAGGTGATATGGCTTATTCAAGCCCTCAACTAATTCACGCAGTGGCTCCTGGCCCGCGCACAAGATAACGTTATCCACATCAAGTACTTTCTTCTCACCTGCGACATCAATGTGAATACCTTGATCGTCCACTTTCTCGTAAGTACAGGCAGGTATCATGTTGACGCCTTTGTTATTTAGACCCGTGCGATGAATCCAGCCTGTTGTTTTTCCTAGCTTCGCGCCAACTTTAGACTTCTTACGCTGTAATAAGTAGATTTCTCTAGCAGAAGGGCTAACTTGCGCTTCAACGCCCTCAATGCCACCACGAGCCTCTAGCGACATATCAACACCCCATTCTTTCATAAAGGCTTCGATATTTTGGCTTGTTGCTTCACCTGAGTGGGCTAAGTATTCCGATACATCAAAACCGATACCACCTGCACCGATTACCGCTACTTTCTTACCCACTTCTTTCTTATCGCGAAGTACATCGATATAACTCAGTACTTTAGGGTGATCAATACCCTCTATTTCAGGTGTACGTGGGCTAATACCGGTAGCTAGAATAACTTCATCAAAATCGCCCTGATTTAAGTCCTCTGCTGTCAAACGCTGACCAAGCTGAAGGTTTACACCCGTCTTCTCGATCATCTTGCCAAAGTAACGGATCGTTTCGTAAAACTCTTCCTTGCCGGGTACTTGCTTAGCAATATTGAACTGCCCGCCAATTTCATTTGCTGAATCAAATAAAGTTACTGTATGTCCACGCTCAGCTGCCGACGTCGCAAATGCTAAACCAGCTGGGCCCGCGCCAATAACAGCCAACTTCTTAGCCGTTTCTACTGGAGATGAAGCAAACTCTGTTTCGTGACATGCCTTCGGATTCACCAAGCAGCTAGTTAGCTTGCCGCTAAATACGTGGTCAAGACAAGCCTGGTTACAACCGATACAAGTGTTGATCTCGTCGCTCTTGCCCTCAAAAGCTTTCTGAACAAAGTCAGGATCCGCAAGGAATGGGCGTGCCATCGACACCATATCGGCATCGCCACGCTCTAGAACTTCTTCAGCCACTTCCGGCGTATTAATACGGTTAGAAGTGATCAATGGAATATTAAGCTCTTTTTTGAACTTAGCGGTTACCCAAGTAAATGCTGCGCGCGGTACTTTTGTCGCAATTGTTGGGATACGTGCTTCATGCCAACCAATACCAGTGTTGATGATGGTTGCACCTGCTTTTTCAATCGCCTTACCTAGCTGTAGTACTTCTTCATAGCTGCTTCCACCCTCAACCAAGTCGAGCATAGACAAACGGTATATAATAATAAATTTTTCACCCACGGCTTCACGTGTACGACGCACGACTTCTACAGCCAAGCGCATACGGTTTTCGTATTCGCCACCCCATTGGTCATCACGCTTATTAGTACGCTTCGCTAAGAACTGGTTAATGAAATAACCTTCTGAGCCCATGATTTCAACGCCGTCATAACCACCTTTTTGAGCATTAACCGCTAACATTACGATATCACTGATCTGCTTTTCGATACCGGCTTCATCAAGTTCTTTTGGTGGAAAAGGGTTAATCGGTGCCTGAACAGCAGAAGGCGCAACCAAATTAGGGTTAAACGCATAGCGACCCGTATGTAGAATCTGCATACAGATCTTACCACCCGCTTCATGAACGGCATCAGTAATAGTTCGATGTGCTAGTGCGTCTTCTTCTGTCTTAATTGACTTGGTATGAGGATGCGTAGCACCTTCCTGGTTTGGACCAAAACCGCCCGTAACAATCAGGCCAACTCCACCGCGAGCGCGTTCTGCAAAGAAAGCAGCCATTCGTTCATGGCCATCTTTTTCTTCTTCCAAGCCTGTATGCATTGAACCCATCAAAACACGGTTTTTTAAAGTCGTGAAACCTAAGTCCAATGGCTTTAACATATTTGGATATAATTCTGCTGACATCTCTCTCTCCGCTGACGCTTTTAATTTTTTCTTAGGTTCATTCCACCCTCATCATTCCCACATACAAGGTGAATTGCCCTGCAAAATAGGGCCACCTGGTTGGAGCGGGAATCCATTTGTCTGAATGACCTAGCTTATATTCATCCTATGCAAATCTTTTCATAACGTCCTTATCATTTGTTAATGTGCTAAATTTTTTCTATCGCAATAATCTTTAGTACAAGTACGGCACACTGATAGACGTATTGATAAGAACATTAATAGAGGAGCATAGCACCGTGTCGAAATATTGCGCGCCAATCACTGATATGAAATTCCATATAAAGGGCAATTCTGCTATCGACAATGACGATGCGGGCTTAATTCTCGACCAGGCTGCAGAGTTTTCAGAGCAAGTCTGGGGCAGCGTCAATCAACATGGAGACCAAAATGGCTGTCGTTACAAGGATGGTAAAGTACTACTAGACCCTAAGATTCGCGACGCATTTAAAGCTTTTTCTGAAGCAGGGTGGATGGGAATCTCGATGCCAGAGGAGTGGGGTGGGCAAGCGCTACCTGAAGCACTTAGCTCAAAGGTATCGGAAATGTTGACCAGTACCAACCAATCTTTATGCATGTTCACAGCGCTCACCAGCTCTGCATGTAAAGCTCTGATTTCATTCGGTAATGATGAATTAAAACAAACCTACCTTCACAACATGGTATCAGGTAATTGGACGGGCACCATGTGCTTAACTGAATCTCATTGCGGTTCCGACCTAGGTGAAATTAAAAGTAGCGCAAAGATTAATGCTGACAACAGTTACGCGATATCAGGTACCAAAATCTTTATCTCTACAGGTGATCATGACGCTAGTGACAATATTATTCATTTAGTACTCGCTCGTATTAAGGGTGCACCTGAAGGTATTAAAGGCCTATCTTTATTTTTGGTGCCAAAAATTTTTCCAGACAATAATGAATATAACTCCCTTAGTTGTATTGGTATTGAAGAAAAAATGGGGATACACAGCAACCCTACCTGCACGATGGCCTTTGAAGAAGCAAAAGGCTTCCTGGTTGGCGAAGAGAATGGCGGTATTAAAGCCATGTTCAAAATGATGAATGAGATGCGTCTGGGAACCTCCTTACAAGGCGTGGGTATGAGTGAACAGTCTTTTCAGGCCTCGTATCAATATGCTGTCGAACGTGTTCAGGGCCAGTCCCTGGATAAAAAATTGCGCGGACAAACCACTGGTTTGATAGGTCACGCTGACGTGCGCAGGATGCTCCTCACTCAAAAAGCGTTTGCTGAGGGGGGTCGAGCATTTTGCCACTATTGTGCAGAGCTGCTTGATAGGGAAAAAGCCGGAAACGATGCCGAGGCCGCAAAACTACTAGGTTTACTTACGCCTATCGCCAAGGCATTTCTCACCGAAACCGGTCAAGAGTCTGCTTCTTTAGCTGTCCAGGTTTATGGCGGCCATGGTTATATTACCGAAACTGGCGTCGAGCAAATCTACCGTGATGGACGGATTTCTACGCTTTATGAGGGAACAACGGGGATTCAGTCTCTCGACTTGCTAGGAAGAAAGGTATTGGGCGACCAAGGCCAGGCACTGATGTTATTTACAAAACAGCTTCATGTGCTCTCCAAATCGATACTTAAACAAGACAGCGATACCGAGCTAATCCAGCTTGCTGAGCAAGTAAAAACTCTCAGTAAAGAATGGCCACAAATGATTCAAAACGTCGGTATGAAAGCTCTCCAAGATCACGGCGAAGTCGGCGCTGCTGCCTATGACTTTCTGATGTATTCAGGTTATGTAACCTTGGCTTATTTCTGGCTGGAAATGGCAGCTAAAGCCGAAGCCAAGCTTCAAGATAACGATACCACGACATTCTCAGAAAGCTTTTTGAAAGGCAAGATAAAGACCGCCAAGTTCTACTTTGCGCGTATCTTACCGCGGATTCAAGCACACCAGGCGGCGCTGCAATCCGGGGCTGAGAGTTTGTCATTACATGAAGAAGATGAGTGGTACTTTTAAGAACTTCAACGGGATTATTTTTTGTAGGCAGAGGGTTCCACCACTCTCTAAGAATCTGCCTATGGGAGCTGTTTCGAGCATCGCACTCATTTAGATACAAAAAAACCCGGAGCTTTTCAGCGCCGGGTTTTTAGTCTTAAGGAAGCTAATTTAAGCTTGCTTAGGACCTGCATCAACGATCGCATCAGATACGTCAAACTTCTTGAAGTTTTCAACAAACTGAGAGATCAAATCAGCTGCTTTTGCATCGTACGCTGCTGGATCTTCCCAAGTATTACGTGGGTTAAGCAACTTAGCATCAACACCTTCCAATGAAGTTGGAACGTCTAGATTCAAGGCTTCCAAGTGCTCTGTTTCAGCATCAGCCAAAGCGCCGCTCTGGATTGCGCTGATGATTGCACGAGTCACCGGAATGCTGAAACGTTGGCCTGTGCCGTAAGCACCGCCTGTCCAGCCCGTGTTAACCAAGTAAACCTTAGAACCGAACTCTTCCATACGCTTCATTAACAATTCAGCGTAAACGCCTGCTGGGCGTGGGAAGAAAGGTGCACCGAAACAGGTAGAGAACGTAGACTTCAACTTAGAGTCTGAACCCATCTCTGTAGAACCAACCAATGCCGTGTAACCACTTAAGAAGTGGTAAGCCGCACCTTCTTTAGACAACAATGATACTGGAGGTAGTACACCCGTCATATCACAAGTCAAAAATACGATAGCGTTTGGCTCGCCTGCTAAGTTTTCAGCAACACGTTTTTCAACGTGCTCTAGCGGGTAGGCACAACGACCGTTTTCAGTAATGCTTGTATCTGTGTAATCTGGTAGACGCTTATCATCAGAAAGCGCTACGTTTTCTACGATTGCACCGAACTTGATCGCATCCCAAATGATTGGCTCATTCTTTTGAGATAGATCAATAGTCTTCGCATAGCAGCCGCCTTCAATATTGAAGACAACGCCTTTGCCCCAACCGTGCTCGTCATCACCAATAAGGTAACGCGCAGGGTCAGCAGACAAGGTAGTTTTACCTGTACCTGACAAACCGAAGAACAATGTTGTTTCGCCGTCATCACCAACGTTTGCAGAACAATGCATTGGTAATACGTCTTTCTCTGGCAACAAGAAGTTCTGAACAGAGAACATTGCTTTCTTCATTTCACCCGCATAACGCATACCTGCAAGCAAAACGCGACGCTTGGCGAAGTTGATGATTACTGTACCGTCACTATTAGTACCGTCACGCTCAGGTACACACTCAAAGCTTGCAACGTTTAGGATTTCCCATTCTTGCTTATCGGCCTGGTTATATTGCTCAGGGCGGATAAACAGATTGCGACCAAACAGGTTCTGCCAAGCAGTTTCTGTTGCAACCTTAACAGGTAGATAGTGATCAGCATCTGCACCCACGTGAAGGTGAGAAAGATAGCTATCTCGCTCAGCCAAATACGCCTCGACTCGTTCCCACAAAGCATCGAACTTTTCAGGGTCGAATGGTCGGTTAATTGGACCCCAGCCGATTGCATCCGAAGTACTCGGCTCATCAACAATATAGCGGTCCATAGGAGAGCGTCCTGTTCTTTTGCCGGTGGTAACGACTAAAGAACCATTAGCAGCCAAGCTGCCTTCTTTGCGCTCAAGTGCGTGCTCTACCAATACGGCTGAGCTTAGATCAACATAAGTGTTACTCACTTCGACCTCACTTGGGTTAAGTTTGACTACGTTTTAGCTTTTTCTAAAACAGAGCCTGGAAAAATTTGGGGCGCCATTATGCCAAATTGTTGTACAAAAAACGACTAAATTTAGAAGCAAGTCATTTTTGTTCACTTTAAAACATGCAAAGGCGATAGATTTTCAGATTAGAACTTGCATAAGGCTTATATGTAATATTTTCACCTTATTCAAACAAATAAGCCTAATGGGGCTCGCCTAGATCGAATAAATTTTGTACATCTGTCCGATCAAAAGTGTAACGTGCAGCACAAAATTGACAATCTACTGTAATCTCGGCTTCATGCTCCAGTATATCCAGCGCTTCTTCTTTTCCTAAGCTTTGAATTGATGCCGCCGTGCGCTCTTTGGAACACGAACATTTAAACTGTACTGGCTCAGATTGATAAGTAATCACTTTTTCTTCGTGGAATAGTCGCACCAGCAAGGTTTCATTATCTGTGCTCACGAGTTCTTCTGAGGACAATGTCTTAGCCAGTTGGGTCACCCTGTCCCATGCATCCTGATCTTCAATTTCTCTATAGCCTGGTAGTTTTTGTAACATTAAGCCATAGCAACCTAGCTCATCAGCACCTAGTAACATATAGGTATCGAGCTGTTCAGACATTTCAAAGTACTGCTCTAAACACTCAGACAGTGTTTCACGCTCTAAGGGGACGATCCCCTGATAGCGGTTTCCTCGATCAGGGTCGATGGTAATCACTAACTGCGCATTGCCTAAATAATCTTTTAACGGCAGACCTTCTTCAATGTCACCTTGCCAATGCGCAACCCCTTTAAAGGTCTTCAGGTTCGTCGTTTCTGCCATCAACAAACTTAGCGCCCCTTCACCTCGCGCATGAATAGACAGACGACCATCAAACTTCAAGGTTCCGGTTAGCAGAACTGAGGCTGCGATCGTTTCACCCAGGAGCGCTTTAACTTCTGAAGGGTAAGACATGTTTTTGCTCGCCTGCTGGAAGCTCTCTCCTAAGCGTACCCACTCACCTCGAATTTGCAGCTCTTCAAAAAGGAACTTCTGGAAAGTATCTTGATCAATCATGTATATATCCTGTTACTTCGAGTCTTATCACATTAAAGATAGAGCTCATTCAGATTCTGAATTTATATTCTTAAAACGGTGAATGCGTCGGCGGTCGCGTTTATTTGGCCTTTTAAAAGGTGCGGGTAGGCCTGCCATTGCTTGCTTTCGTTCCGCCAGCGCCTCCTCTCTTTTTACAATACTTTCTTCTGTCTCACGATAGAGTTCTTGAGCCAAGCTCGCATTTTTTCTGCGATCACTTAAACCTTCAACAATAACGACCTTATCAAACCAACCCTGGCGAATGGTTAGTTCTGCACCGATATCAACTGTCTTACCAGGTTTACAGCGTTGTTGATTATAATGCACCTTACCACCATCAATTGCCTCTTTCGCCAAGCTTCTGGTCTTGAAGAAGCGAGCAGCCCAAAGCCACTTATCAATTCTTACTTTTGCGTCTGTACTCATTTACAACAAGTCTCTAAAGTCACGAACTAAGGGAAAATCTCCTTGCTCTCTGTCAGGCTTCTGGCTATCAGGCTGGGCAATTGAATATAAGTGCTTAATACCAAATTCTTTTGCAGCGGCAAGTACCGCCTCATTATCATCAAAGAAAGCTGTTTTTTCTTTATCAAAGGGCCTTGCCTTATGAAGTCGCTGCCAGAAGTCAGACTGTTCTTTAGCCAAGCCATAATCGTGAGAACAAATGATCTCGTCAAAGAAGTCAGCCAAGTCGGTTTGCTCAAGCTTGACACTAATACTACCTTGATGGGCATTGGTAAGGATGGCCATCTCTACAGGCATATTTTTGACGGCTCCCAGGAATT
>NZ_LWGE01000046.1:0-259 GCF_001635315.1 Oleiphilus sp. HI0123 | reverse complement strand
TCAGCAGGGCTTGTGGGAGAGAGCGCTGGTGCGCATGTCGCTATTAGGAGCGAGAGCCAAGCATCTGACCGACTCTGTATCGATCGTATCAGCTTCCGTTATGCAGCTTTCAACCATGGCGATTGTAATTGTCGGTGTTTATCAGATTGAGCAGCAAGCTTTGAGTTTAGGCGCTTTGATTGCTTGTGTGCTGTTAAGTTCTCGCGCCTTAGCGCCGATGTCCCAGATTGCTAACCTGATATCTCAATACCAACAAGCA
>NZ_LWGE01000045.1:0-349 GCF_001635315.1 Oleiphilus sp. HI0123 | reverse complement strand
CGCGCAAAGCAATATTTAAAATAGGCTTCATAGTTACCACTTACATATAAAAAGTGAATGACAAAAGAACGAATTGATAAAGAGCGTATGGTGCAGTCCAGCGTACTGGAGACCAAGTGGGGCGGATCATAGCAAAAAAATGTGACAGAGGCACGCGAATATAGAAATCTCCAAGGTGCTATTCAGAGGGTCCCGGTGAGCAAATCTTGATTAGGTACTCCCATCTAGATTAAAACGGCGTTAAACTAGCGCTCTAGTTGGTGAATTTTCAGAGTGTGTACATCTAGCAGCCTGGTCACCTTATAATTTATTCGCAATTATATGGAACAACTTTGCAAGATAAAACAAA
>NZ_LWGE01000044.1:0-383 GCF_001635315.1 Oleiphilus sp. HI0123 | reverse complement strand
TGCTCAAAACAGCAAGACGGTCACAGCTGCTGATCAAAATGCCAAATTCCGGGCTTCATCTAATCGAGCAAATGAGTTATAGCGACTTTATGAATAAGTTTATTCGATCAGATCGCGCCCGGTTTTCTCAGATCTCTGCTCAGCTCATGCGGGTTGAAAAACATGATCTGGCCCAATACTTGGCAGACGTTAGGCAAACTTGTGCTTTGGATGAATTGGATCGTGAGGATTACGAGTTATTCAAATCCATTATGTATGAGCCGTTTTTGATATTCCCTGAAGGCTCTCGTTCATATGTTGCCAAGGACGGAAGTGTCACAATGAAGTATGTCAGCCCTCGGTTCGTGCAAGCCTATTTTAGGCCTGATGATGTGGTTTTACCT
>NZ_LWGE01000043.1:0-464 GCF_001635315.1 Oleiphilus sp. HI0123 | reverse complement strand
TACTCTTTATATTTTGGTAAAACAAAAGATGAGCGCGAGACGAAATAGTCACCTTCCAGGGCTTTTTGAATGCGTAGCTCTTCATCATCATTGATAAAGGAAAATAAGAGATTTATCGCAATAGCTTCTGGTTTTAAGTCATTAACTTTTTGCTTAAGGGCTTCAATATCGTCATCAGATAAAGGTCTTATTAACTTTCCCTCGGAATCACGTCGGGTTTCTATTTCTAAGCAAAGCTCGCTTGGAACAGGAGGAATGGGTGGTTTGGCATTGAGGTTATAGAGTTCTTTGCGAGCTTGGCGGCCGATGCTCAGGATATCGCCAAAACCATTATTGGTGATATAGACGGTACGAGCACCTTTTCGTTCAAGCGCTGCATTGGTAGCTACCGTACTTCCATGAATAATACAAAGCTGTTTATTATCGACAGCTGAGTTTAAACCTAGTTCTTCTATTCCCTGCAA
>NZ_LWGE01000042.1:0-389 GCF_001635315.1 Oleiphilus sp. HI0123 | reverse complement strand
TAAATGAAATAGTGCGTGGTAAGCGTGGGGTAACCCCTGAAACTGCATGGCTATTATCAGAGTCTTTTAATACGTCACCTGAGTTTTGGCTTAATTTGCAGTCAGTTCATGACTTATCAGCAAAACGGCCAGAAAATCATATTCAGCCCCTACAAGCAGTAGGCATATAACCAAGTAATCTTGCGGAACTTCGTGGGCTGTCACCTTGTTTGCAAAAACACGCAAACAAGCCGCCATTCCACTCCGTCGCGCAAATTGCGGCGTTATATGCGCAAAAGTACCAAACACTTGTACGCGGTTTTCTTAGTTTTGTGCAAAGATGGCCTTCTTATAAAGTCAGGTTATCATCAAGGTTCAGTGTTCTAAAAATTAGTTTTTTGCTCAGCGTA
>NZ_LWGE01000041.1:0-2139 GCF_001635315.1 Oleiphilus sp. HI0123 | reverse complement strand
TGCTGATGAAACAAAACTTGCTGAGCTAATGACAACCATTCACGGCATCGACTACAACATCAAAAACCTGAAATCGTGGATGAGCAAAGATAAGAAAAAGATCTCTCCTTTATTTCAACCTGCGACAGGTTTTGTGCAATATCAACCGCTGGGGATTATTGGCATTATTTCGCCTTGGAACTATACCGTGTCTTTATCAATGGGCCCTCTTGTCGCTGCTTTGGCTGCAGGTAACAGATCCATGATCAAGATGTCAGAGTTTACACCGCAGACCTCTGCACTAATCGAGCAACTAATCTCCGACACCTTTCCTCAAGATCTGGTTGCGATTGTTCAGGGTGATGCAGAAGTCGCGACTGAGTTCTCTAGCATCCCATGGAACCATTTACTGTTTACCGGTTCAACGGCTGTTGGCCGCCATGTAATGAAAGCAGCGGCGGCTAACTTAACACCCGTCACGCTTGAGCTTGGCGGCAAATCTCCAACAATCATCTCTGACGATGTCAATATGGACGATGCAACACAGTCAGTTGTTTTTGGTAAGGCTTTTAATGCTGGCCAAACCTGCATTGCACCTGACTACATTCTTTGTCCAGAGCACCGCCTGGAGCATTTCGTTGATCGATTCCAACACTTCTTTGCCAAGATGTACCCAACGCTGAAGCACAACACTGACTTCACCAGCGTAGTCGATGAACGACAGCTCGCACGCCTGCAATCTTACCTGGACGATGCAAAAAGCAAAGGCGCAACGATTATTGAGTGCAACCCGGCTGACGAAGATATGCAAACCGGTACACGTAAGATGCCTATCCACCTGGTGCTAAATGCCACTGATGATATGCTAGTGATGCAAGAAGAACTCTTTGGCCCAATCCTGCCAATCCTACCCACTAAGTCGCTAGACCAAGCTCTGGACTTCATTAATGATCGCCCTCAGCCCTTGGCGCTTTACTATTTTGGAATGGACAAAGACGAACAGCAATATGTACTAGAACAAGTTCGAGCTGGCGGCGTCTGCATTAACGACACAGTCTCTCACTTTGCTCAAGAAGACTTACATTTTGGCGGCGTTGGTGAATCAGGTATGGGCTCCTACCACGGCGAGCAAGGCTTCCTGACCTTCTCTCATGCAAAATCAGTATTCTGCAAGAATCATTTCAACAGTACCAAGTTTGCCTACCCTCCTTTTGGTACCTTGATTCATAAGGCCTTATTCTCTATTTTCTTACGATAAGCTAGCTCCTTATAGAGATAACCCTTCAAATGCGCTGTCTATCTTGCCAGCGCAGACTTCTTGTTTACAACAAGCTGACTAGCAACCCACCCGAAATTTGGTTACTATTCCGCCCCTTCTTTAGTTCTTGGTTGTCTATACTTCCAATACTGTAAAATTGACTTAGGCACTGCAATCGTATTCCGCAGCTTCAGGAGTAAGACCCCCTATGAATACTGTCGTTTATCCTGGCACTTTTGACCCAATTACTAACGGCCATACCAATCTTGTAGAGCGTGCTGCAAAGCTTTTTGATCGCATTATTATTGCTGTCGCAGCCAGCCCAAAAAAGAACCCTATGTTTCCACTTGAAAAACGGGTTGAACTGGCAAAGGACGTTTTGGCTCATCTCGATAATGTAGAAGTCATTGGCTTTGACTGCTTATTGGCCGAGTTTGTAAAAGAGCACAAGGTCAACGTTATTCTACGCGGTTTACGTGCTGTTTCAGACTTTGAATTCGAATTTCAACTAGCGGATATGAATCGGCGCTTGATTCCTGAAGCAGAAAGCTTGTTTCTTACTCCTGACAACCACCTCTCTTATATCTCTTCCACTTTAATTAGGGAAATTGCCTCTTTGGGCGGTGATGTTTCAGAGTTTGTAGCGCCAGCCGTCATTAAGGCCTTAGAAGAGCGATAGCAGGATAGTATTTTGACCTTTAACCCCACTTTTATCAGATCATAGCAGAGGTATTTTTCATGGCATTAATGATCACAGATGACTGTATAAATTGCGACGTGTGCGAGCCTGAGTGTCCCAATGAAGCCATCGCACCCGGTGAAGATATATATATTATTGACCCGAGCAAGTGCACCGAGTGTGTCGGCCATTACGACGAACCACAATGTGTCGAAGTATGCCC
>NZ_LWGE01000040.1:0-499 GCF_001635315.1 Oleiphilus sp. HI0123 | reverse complement strand
ATTCTTACTGGTAGTGGTTACACTGGTCAGGGCGCGAATATTGCCACGATTCGTAGAAATGCAGAGGATTTTATTAGCGAGCAGGTTCGTGCCGATACAACCGTTTATCATGAACGTGATGCAGTGCTTACTCAAGCAGAGTCGATCGATAACTTGCTTGCCAGCACGACAACTGGTTTGACGCCTGCTATGACTGCTTTCTTCCAAGCCTTCCAAGGTGGCGCTGATGACCCAACCTCTATCCCTCAGCGACAGTTATTATTGACGCAAACCGAAGGTTTGGTTTCCAGGTTTCATGCATTGGACAATCGACTTAATTCTCAGATGGAAAATATTGACGTAGAGCTGGCGGCCTCGGTTGCTGCGATCAATAGTTTGTCTCAAGGTTTGGCCGAATTGAATCAGTCTATTGCTGTTGCAATTGGTGCAGGGCAGGGTGATTTACCCAACAATTTATTAGATGCTCGGGATGAAGCTTTACGAGAGCTATCTGAATACG
>NZ_LWGE01000039.1:0-289 GCF_001635315.1 Oleiphilus sp. HI0123 | reverse complement strand
GCTCACTTCCTTTAACAACTTCTTCTGCTTCTGCCAGAGATCCCGCTCTTAAATATGCTTTAATTAAGTTGGCTCTTGCACTGAAAACACTGTCGCTTTCGCTATCTTTTGACTCAGTCATAGCAATATTTTCGGCAACCTTCCAGAGGTCTATGGCCTTACTATTGTCTCCTATCGCAAATTCCGTTTGAGCCTGAATAAAAGCGTTTCTCAAGACCGGCGACATTTTAGGCTGCGACGATGCACACCCAATTAATACGGTAATACAAAATATATATACTAACGACAA
>NZ_LWGE01000038.1:0-208 GCF_001635315.1 Oleiphilus sp. HI0123 | reverse complement strand
TAGTTAATAAAGAAAATTTATCATGCTCTAGTGATTCAGCACATGACACACATCAATCGCTTGGCAACTATCCCTCAGCTAAGCCAAAGTTCCCCGAACTAAGCAGCAGCTTTTGTCTGTTGGGTTTTATTTCTTTGAGCAATGATAAACAAAGGCTTAGAAAGACAAGCCAGTTTGCAACCATATGCGACGAGTATCTTCGCCCAAG
>NZ_LWGE01000037.1:0-477 GCF_001635315.1 Oleiphilus sp. HI0123 | reverse complement strand
CAAAGCCACCTAGAAACACAACAGTACCCGCAACAACCAATAAACCCGCAATGATGGTCTCATCTATATACATAATAAAATCTCCTCTAGTTAATAAAGAAAATTTATCATGCTCTAGTGATTCAGCACATGACACACATCAATCGCTTGGCAACTATCCCTCAGCTAAGCCAAAGTTCCCCGAACTAAGCAGCAGCTTTTGTCTGTTGGGTTTTATTTCTTTGAGCAATGATAAACAAAGGCTTAGAAAGACAAGCCAGTTTGCAACCATATGCGACGAGTATCTTCGCCCAAGGCATCTGCATTATAGTCAGCATATTTAGCTGTAAAACTAAGCTCATGAAACTTGAGCTTTACCTCAGCTTGCAGCTCTGTGCCGATTGATGATTCAGCGCCAGGAGCCTTATCAAATTCATAGTCATGATGAGCTAGCCCGATAGAAAAATCATCTGAGCAGCGGTATGAAACACCAAATAC
>NZ_LWGE01000036.1:0-4386 GCF_001635315.1 Oleiphilus sp. HI0123 | reverse complement strand
ACTTGATTCGCGATTCGCCATATAAAAATGGTATTGATAACAGACTCAAACTGAGGTTGAGCCTAATCGGACATAGGAATAATATTAGTGTGTAGGGAAGCAGCCGGTTAAAGAAAGAGAGCGAGACCATTAGGGTTCGCTCATTACAGATTAGTGATAATTTAATTCCATCGTATACAGGCTATTGAGTATAGCTTGCTGATGATTAGGAGACTTTGAATTGATTGACTAGTTGTTCCAGTTCAATCGCGAATTCAGCTTGTTGCTCAGACAGTACGCGAGTGGTGCCAGCATTTTCTGTGTTGACTTCAGCGTGATCCTTAATGCCAACAATTTTCTCACTCATATCTTCAGCCACAGCACTTTGTTCTTCAGCGGCTGTCGCGATTTGGGTACTCATATTATTGATTTGATTGACCATATTGGTGACATTTTCCAATGAGTGGTTGGCGGTATTGGCTTGCTCTACAGTTTCATGGACCTTAGAGAGGCTTTCTTCCATCACACCCACCGCATTTTCAGCGTTTTCTTGAAGCTTATTAACGATGATGTCAATTTCTTCGGTTGATTCTTGGGTTTTACCTGCCAATGTTCTGACTTCATCTGCGACGACCGCAAAACCCCGGCCTTGTTCACCTGCTCTCGCGGCTTCAATGGCAGCATTAAGTGCTAGAAGGTTGGTTTGTTCAGCAATACCACGAATTACTTCCATAACTTTACTGACGTCTACGCAATCCTGTCTTAGTTCATCTAGTACGGTTTTTGTATTACTGGTTGTCTGCTCTAATGACTCGACGACATTGACGGCGGTATTAACAGTTTCTTTACTAGAGATTGTCTCGTCATAGGCTTCATTGGCGCTTTCAGAGGTGCTGACGATATTTTCGGCGACTTCTGAAATAGAAGCAGCCATTTCCGTCATAGCTGTAGCGACAAGTTCAATAAGAGCTTGTTGCTCGTCGAGGCTTCTTGAATTATCTTGGCTAGCGACTGTCAGTTCAGCAGAAGACTGGCTTGTTTGACTTGCAGCCTGGTGAATCTGCTCCAATACATGCTCAAAACTGCTTAGCATTTCATCGAAGTGTTGGGATAGCTCAGCGATTTCGTGTGAGCCACTTATGTTTGAGCGAATTGTCAGGTCCTTATCATGATTAATCTTTCGCATGACATGGGTTAGCCTTTGGATAGGAGCATTGATGGATCGGAATATGGCTAAATTAATAATAAGAATAATCACAGTCAGTACGCCGGTTATCATATAGAAGGTTGACTTACTTCGTGCTTTGGTTGCCTCTAACGAACTGTTCATCATGGCAGATAACGAAGTAAGCTGTTCCTCGCTTTGATGGATGGTAGCACGTAGCTGACCGAGCAAGCCTGTTTCGGGGCTTAATCCAAGTTCTTGTGTCTTAACCGTTAGCTTTCTAAAGTCATAAGCGTAAGCGTTCAGGTTTTTTCTGACCTGGTCTTTAATTTGCGAAGGTAGCGCTCTGCTATCCAAAGTAGACATTATTGCCGCCATATCAGTATTAAACTTATCGATGTATTTTGTGTCTAGTCGCAGCATAAAGTCTTTTTCTCGACGACGTAACATAAGTGTTTCCGCAAGCAGTTGGTAGTCTTTTAGCTCAGTAATAGCGGACTCAGCACTGTGTACTGATGCTCGAAGAGTACCGTAAAGCCCGGTTTTAGGTGTTAATCCTATTTCTTTTTGAGTTTTCGATATGGTTAAAAAAGTTTGATGATAGCTTTTTATTATGTCGCCTAATTTGGTGAGATTATCTTCAGTGTCAAACCCAAGTGAGTTGTTTAATACTTTTAGTTCGCTAATTTCTTTGTTTAGCTTTGCAACATTATCAGAGAATCGTGTGACGTATTTTTCATCTTTCCTGGTGAGGAAGTCCTTTTCATTCCGTCTCAAGGTAAGCATGTTAGAGTTAAGCTTTTCAATGGACACAAGCGAAGAAGCTGACTCTGATAGTGTCTTGCTAAAATTGAGCTCGACTAAGATGATTGTAAGCATACCAACTAATGTAATAGTGCAGATTGATAAGAGCTTAGATTTAATTGATATGTTATCTAACAGTTTGGACATATTTGACCCCCTATTGCCTATTCCAGAAGCTCGTTACCTATGAAGTTGAGCTGTATCACAGATAGTATAGTTGAGTTTTGACTTTTAGGAGCTTGAAAAATGGACTTTTGTATTTGTGTGTTTAGGCGCTCAAGAGATGGTTATCCCAGGCAATTTTGAGGCCTGGGTTGGATAAGTTTTGACTAAGTTCTTTTGTTGTATTGTTGTAGTGGTAAAGGTTGCCTAAGCCGTTGGAAATAACAAATTCATTGTTTCGATAGCTGGTTAAACCGCAGCCATCTTTACAACGAAGACTGCTTAAATAGATTAATTGATCAAAGTCCCAAAAGGTAATCAAATCTCCTTTGGGTGAGGAAACCGCGGCAGTTTTTCCTATGGGGTCAAAACAAACGCTGCCACAATAATGCTTCATGGCATAATTAACATCATCGGGTGCCCAAAGAGGTTTGAGGTCTTTCCCTCGTTGGTGGTGGGCAACCAAGGGAACGCTGTCAGTTTTATCTCCTTGATACTGTAGGCCGATCACCACTTCATCTCTTTGGTTGATATCGATGTGACGAATGCTCAGCTGGTGGTATTCCTCTTTTAACTTTACTTGCTCTAGTAAGTCACCACTCGTAAGCGAGACATAAGTTAGTGAAGGGGACATGGTATCGAGGTTCAGCTTTACACGACCTTTATCCGGGTGTGTGAGAATACCTCCATTGGCAATAACTAAAGTATCCGTGTCGCTGCAGAGCTTTATTTCATGTGGACCAATACCATGGCTTGAGAGCTGGGCGTGTACGCGATAATCGTTGAGCACATCTCTCACAAAAAGCCTTCCTTGACCCGAATCTATGTGATTTTCAGTGCTGACCAAATAACGTCCATCAGGTGTGTAAAGAGCATGCCCGTAGAAGTGGAAACCCTGTTCAGGCTGAATATGTTTTATCACTCTGCCTGATTTGATTGAAGATACGATTATGTATTGACCAGGACGCCGCCCAATGACTGCTATTTCTTCTTTATGAGGGTGCTTGATCACCTGGTGAGCTCTGGCGGGAAGCTTAAGCCGACTGACAGGTTCGCCATTTCCTTGTAAGCAAATTACCCAATGCTGACCGTGTCTATCCCTAGCTGCACTAATGAGCAATTCTGAGTCGTTTTCCTTGGCGAAGGCATTGAATGGGCTGAGTAAGCTGCTTGCGACTATAGATCCAAGGAGCTGTCTTCGGCTTAGCCTTGTGTTTTCTAATGTCGAGAGTTTGTCAGTCATTAATCACCATCTCGACTGTTAAAGCCAAGGTGAATACCCAAGGCCGATACTGATGTTTCGAGCTCCTTGTGTAAGGTGCCTATTTTCTTATAGATGTCTAATGTTGCCTGGTAGCCTTCAGCTGTTCTGACTGCATTTTCCAAAGGTGTATTGATCTGCTTAATTGCATCGACCAGGGCCGTGTATTGATGGCTAATTGAATGGTATCTTTCAGGGGGGAGTATGTTGGCTAGCCCTTCAAACATAAGCTGAAGGCTAAGAATATTCAACTCAATATTGCGCAATGAGCGTTGGCTTCTCCATGATTCCAGTCGCTTATATTTTTCTTTCCCAAACGCGCTGCCAAGCGGGCGTTTAAGCTTTAAGTCTCGTATGACTTCCAAGGGTTCGATCATTGTTTTTAATAAAGCTGTGGCGGCGTCGATGTCGTCTTCGAAGTAGCCGTCTAGTTGTTTAGCGTCGGCAAACTGGCCACGCATATGCTTAAGCCACTCGCTATGTAGTGATGTACTGATCGTCGAAACATTCTGAGAGATCGTCGTTAATACATCGCAGTGGAACTTATTTGCCTTGAGTTCATTGAGCGCCGATTGTTTGAAAAGAATTCTTTCAATCGCGGGTAAGCCTTTAACGCTAATGCTGACACGCTGGAATTTATCTTCATTCAGCAATGTTTTGTCGTCACTTGCTAGAAGAACACCTAGGTGTTTGCCGATATGATTCTTCTTGTCGGGCCAGAACTGTAAGCTATGGCTGCGCATTGAAAACTCTATGGGGCCAAACGTGATATTTTGAATAGATTGCCAGGCATCCATCGTCTTGTGGAAATCACCGATGCTATTATCTAGCGCCTCTTGAGAAGGGCTTTGGCAGAGGCCTTGGGTGCTCTGCTGCAAAGCCTGAGAGGCAGCGCTAAGCGATTGATAAAACGGGATAACAAAGCTATTAACTGTCGCATGGTTGAAGTTTTTCCAGTCAGCTTCACTTGGGGCGGCATGACATACAAATGAGAGGATACAAGCTAAGAAAATAC
>NZ_LWGE01000035.1:0-397 GCF_001635315.1 Oleiphilus sp. HI0123 | reverse complement strand
TCCTGAAATAAATGAAATGCGCGGCGCAATAGGCATGCGAAACGCCATCATTCATGACGACCTTAACCTTGATTGGAAAAAGTTAGAAGCCATACTTGCAAAGCAAAAATACTATAATGTGAAAGATTATATCAGCCTACTCTGTTCTGCACTTCTTAGCGAATAGCGCGTTTTTTTAATACCTTTTCTATGGCTACGTTACTCTCTTTAAGGAATACTTAAACCTACCCCTTCCCCCAATAATTCCCGTAGCGCCTGTTTTAAAGCCTTCTTCGCGTCATCATCACCATGAACAATTCTTATTTCTGAAGGTTTGGCTTTCATACCTTGTACAAAGTTCAGCAAGTCTTCCTGACCTGCATGCGCAGAGTAACCCGAGATCGTATGTACAGCGGCA
>NZ_LWGE01000034.1:0-253 GCF_001635315.1 Oleiphilus sp. HI0123 | reverse complement strand
AACGGTGAACGTCACGCAGCATATAGTTAAGATACTTTTGCTGCGTCTCCTTATCCAAATCATGCTTTTGGAAGGTTTCTAAATACAACTGCAAGGACGTAACGGGTGTTTTCAATTCATGGGTAAAGTTATTGATAAAGTTATTCTGCAGACGATAAAGCTGCTGCATTTTCTTGGTATAAACGAAACTCATCGACAAGCCCGTAACGATCAAACTCACCAATAAAGTTAATACTGCAATCACCAAAAAGGT
>NZ_LWGE01000033.1:0-371 GCF_001635315.1 Oleiphilus sp. HI0123 | reverse complement strand
TTACCCCATGATTGGTTATAAACAGAATCTGAAAGGTCACCAACACTGACTGAGAAAGCTTCATCAGAGTTAGCTTGGCGGCGGCGACCAGCAAAACTTAACTCGTAGGCCTGACCTGCTGTCGTCGCGAAGTCTTGGAAGATAGAGAACTGACCATTAGCGTCTCCAGGGTGCGCATTAAGTTCTAATACTCTAATTCCATCATCGGCAGGTACGATAAAATTGTTAGACCATATTTCAACATTCTGGCTGGCGTCCCAATTTGGAATGCTAGAATAAATCTGCCACGTAGCTGCGCTTCCATACCCGCCAAGTGCTGCTTCGTTACCAATATCTTCGAAGCTGCCATTTTCTATAAGATTAGCTTGAGC
>NZ_LWGE01000032.1:0-1288 GCF_001635315.1 Oleiphilus sp. HI0123 | reverse complement strand
AGTGAGTTAAATTAATTAGGAATAATCATAGAATTAGTATTCACTATCGCCTCTGAAGCCGTTAATATCGAACTTGCATGACACAAGCTTTGACACGGATTGCTCAATAGCCGTTCATGCACTTGATTCTATTAACGCAAGGAGCGAACTTATGAAATCAAACTCTTTTCTTTCTAACAACATCGCAAACATCCCTCCCCGCCTGCTTATCCCTTTTTTGTTTAGCTTGCTGCTTTCTTTCAGCAATATTAGCTATGCAGACAATGAACCAAATAGTTCAATACAAACCAGTAAGGCCATAAACATCAATAGCGCAGATGCTCAAACTATTGCCAAAGCATTGAAAGGCGTAGGTTTAAAAAAAGCTGAAGCCATTGTTGACTATCGTGAGCGCTATGGTGAGTTTGCCCGCCTCGAAGAGTTAGTTGCAGTAAAAGGTATAGGCAAAAGTACATTAAGCAAGAATGAACACTTACTTAGTCTTGAGTAAAACATTAATCTTTATGTTTTTATCAACCTTTCAGACACAAAAAACCCCGGACTAAGCCGGGGTTTCTCGTTAGCAGCCTTAAAGGCTAGCTAGTTCCTATGTAGCGATTACTTACAAGTCGCTGGTAGGAATTTATCAGCAATTGTTGTTGCTGCAGTATCACAAGCCCAAACAATTGTTCCCGCTGCATTGGCATCCGCTAAAGGATTTGTACCAATCGAAGGTACGAAGGCAAGATTACCTGCACCAGAGATCGCAGGAATCAGAGTCATATCAATAGTGATTGTTCCTGGATTTGTGTCTGTAGACTTATCAATAGTGATTGCCTTAATTGAACCAGTCTTCAAGTTCGCTTGGTCCCCAGCAACTACAGCAGCATACGAATCAATACCAGCTACACCACTATCAGCGAACATATCTGTTACTCCAATTTTCAGCGCAGCCGCAGAAACCATACCTTCAGTTACTTTCGCTCGAATCGTGTAATCCTGATAAGCAGGAATGGCAACCGCTGCCAAAATACCAATAATCGCAACAACGATCATCAATTCAATTAGCGTAAAACCTTGCTGATTCTTTTTCATATTCATAATATATCTCCAGATTTAGTATAAATGGCCGCTCGATTGTTTTAGTAGCCTGTTTGCTTTACTACTACCTTCAATCTGGAACCCATCTTTAAAGGTAAACTTGAGTCTACCCTTAAGGATGGCTTCGCGTCAGGAAAGTTGCTTGCTCTTCTAAGCGTTTGCAATCAGTCTTCACACTCTGCGTACCGACACTTAAACAATAGCAGGC
>NZ_LWGE01000031.1:0-469 GCF_001635315.1 Oleiphilus sp. HI0123 | reverse complement strand
CTGTTCTTACCAGGCCCCGAGGGTCAGTTAATGCAGGCGATACCTATTATAGTTATTTGTATTCTAGTGTTTTCGCTCTTGGAATCGATCTTTATTCTACCTGCGCACTTATCCCGTAAGGCATCAACATCAAGCGACGAAAAGAAAGACAGTCTGTTAAGTAAAATACAAAAGCAATTCAGCCAACACCTCGATAAATTAAACCAAGGTTTATATCAACCTTTATTAGTGATGGCTCTAAAACATAAAGAACTGGTTATCGTTAGTTTTAGCTTAATGTTTATCATCTTTATGGTCTTACTATCGACTGGTTGGATGAGAGTGGCGTTGGGCGTCGCGATTGATGCAGAGGTTGTTAATGCCTCAGTTGCTTTTCCGGAGGGCGCTTCACGCAAAAAAACTGAAGCTGCAGTGAATAAAATGTTGAAGGCAGCGGAAGATTTGCGTATTGAGCTAAACGAGTCTTCTT
>NZ_LWGE01000030.1:0-641 GCF_001635315.1 Oleiphilus sp. HI0123 | reverse complement strand
TCATTTGAGCCACCAAGGCACGATGCAAATTTGTTTTTCTCAAGTGTCTTTAGTTTTAACTCACGAAAAATGATGTGCGAGAGTGCTTATCAATTAACTCGGGCTAATCTTAGAAACAGGATCGATGAGCTCGAAAAAGTACTGGCACCAGCGGGTGTACGAGTCCGAAAAGATATTCTATTTGATGAGCAGAGAACACTCAGTACAGGTCTGTATGGTGAGGCCTTGCCAACCTACCAGGGTAGCCAGGAAAGCAGGCCCAAGACAATCAAAGTAAAGGGCGGTTCGTCTGGTGGTGACAGCTATTTTGAAAGAGTCTCTCAGAAAGTAGTATCTATGTTTTAAGATTAATTGGGGTCAGAGTAGAATGGCACTTACTTAAGCTAGGACGCGCTCCGACGCTTGTCATTCCCGCTATGCCCCATCGTCATTGCCGCGCAGGCGGCAATCTATTGTTTTGAATCCTACACGACTAAACAAAAAAGAAGACTTCTCGTCGCTGCATGATTTAATGCGTTTAGTTTTACTTTTAATGTGTCGCATAACTCGTAAAAACAATGGATTCCCTTATTCAAGGGAATGACGTCTTTGTTTGCCTTAAGTAAGTGCCATTGGGGTCAGAGTAAAAGCGAAGGTTTTTC
>NZ_LWGE01000029.1:0-625 GCF_001635315.1 Oleiphilus sp. HI0123 | reverse complement strand
CCAACTGCCCACATTGAACGCGTTTGAGCAATAGCTGCCATGCTTTCAGCGAGTTTTACTAGAACAACCTGTGAAGGTAGTTTTGCTTCAATATCTGGAATGACTGCTTTAAACTCGGCATCAGGAGACAGCGTCAAGCCAAATGGAGGGAAAGAACCGTTTTTAACAACTTCCTTTTTAATTCTATCAAAGCCTTTGACCATCATATATTTGAGTTGGTTTACAGATTGCGCTTCTGTTAGCTTGGCACGCTTTAAAGAGTTAAAATCTTCAGCCTGCAAGGGAGAAACCCAAGACAAAACGCATAGCGCTAGAAGTAAAAGGCAGCAGAATGAACGCTTCATTAAAAACTCCAATTGTTATGTTTTATTTTACGGCGATAAATTATCGGGTGTCGAACAAATGTCCATATACATTCTTATAGAATTTAATTTTGCGATAACTTAATGAAGAATTTTGAAACAGCTTACCAAACAAATCAAACAAAACACCCGGCAAAGTGGCTACAAAAGGAAATTATTCTTAATGAAGCGCAGTGCCATGCCTTGTTAGCCTCCCTCCCCCATTCAATCTTTTTAGATAGCGGCGTTGATGAGTCAAAAGGTCGCTTCAATATTATTAGCGG
>NZ_LWGE01000028.1:0-336 GCF_001635315.1 Oleiphilus sp. HI0123 | reverse complement strand
CGCTGTAACCGGTACAGAGATACCAGAAAAGTATTGTATTAACTTTGGCCCTTCCGTGACTTTCACAGCACTGAAGGCTTCTTCAGCATTTCTATATACCTCAGCTTTTAACTCAATGGGAGCACCTGTGATAATTTTTTCCCGAATCTCTTCAAGTTCTTCCAAACTCAAAAAATTCAAGTAAGGCTCGTTCTCACTATAACTCAGGATAATCGAGCGTATTTGATCACGATGAGAGTCTGGGGTACGAGAACAAGCGTTACAGACCTCAAAGGCTATAGCCTTATTCTCACCGCAATAAATACATATACTTATCATAATATCGTCATTGGCCTT
>NZ_LWGE01000027.1:0-457 GCF_001635315.1 Oleiphilus sp. HI0123 | reverse complement strand
ATCTGAAAAATAGTTCACTTAGTATAGCGGCCTCTCGAAATGAGGGTGTGCAGCTGGTGTAGCTCAGTCGGTAGAGCAACGCACTTGTAATGCGTAGGTCGGGGGTTCGATTCCGTCCACCAGCTCCATTTTGTTTTGAGTTCTTTAGAGTCTTTACGATTCTAGCTGGAGGGGTTCCCGAGTGGCCAAAGGGATCAGACTGTAAATCTGACGCGTAAGCTTCGGTGGTTCGAATCCACCCCCCTCCACCAGTTTTATGTGGCGGGCATCGTATAATGGCTATTACCTCAGCCTTCCAAGCTGATGATGCGGGTTCGATTCCCGCTGCCCGCTCCAAGTAATAAATTCGTTGCTCATATAGCTCAGTCGGTAGAGCGCCACCTTGGTAAGGTGGAGGTCACCGGTTCAATTCCGGTTATGAGCTCCATGAGTGTTATTGCTTGGTTTTATTGAATTT
>NZ_LWGE01000026.1:0-1066 GCF_001635315.1 Oleiphilus sp. HI0123 | reverse complement strand
ATTTATCACTCCCTCTTAAAACAATTCTATCTCCGAATAATAATCGCAGATAATACTTGCGCAAACAAAAGATTTAAGTAGTTAGGCAATTTGAACGCTTGCAAGCTTAGCAATTGGCGTTAACGTAAAATAGCAACAATCGCTGGATGATCTGAGTAGCTGCCGGTGGACACCGCGTAATCATCAAGACAGGTCAACCCACGATACAAAATATGGTCAACTAGAGACTTCTTGCGGTGCTTGGGTTTTGAGTGAGATTCTATACTGTCTTGCATTCTGCAACTACTGGCTGATAATAAGGAACCTTTAGCTCGTAACAACTTCAACACTGTAGAGTTCGCTGTATCGTTAAAATCCCCTAAAGCAATAACCTTCGCGACTTTAGTCGAGGAAAAATCGTTTGCTTCGCGTTCAACGGCTTTCGACAGCGCCAATGCCTGGCTTTCACGCTTTAAGCGCTTGCTCTTGCTATCATTTCGCTTCGATAGAAAATGAGAGCTTATAACTGCGACTTGCTCCCCGGAAGCATTATCTAAGTAGAAGCGTGCACCGACAACCTTACTCAGACACTTTTTCTTTTTGACACCATTGGTTTTTCCGCAAGGGAAGCCGTAGTTTGTTAAACTACCTTTGACTGGTTCCAAACGGCTGATTAAGGCAACATCTTGGCCCGTTGCCGTATCCCTTCCCTGTGTAAAATACGCTTTCCAGTCTTTGCCAAAACGGTTTGCCAAATCGATCGCAACGTACTTATTTTCAATTTCTGACACCGCTAGAATATCTATCCTATGCTCTCTAACAAGCTTCGCATAGAATGCCAGCTCAGTTAGGTAATCCTTCTTTGACATGTCTCGTATCGTCACTTTACTACCGTCAGCTTTACCGTCATAAGGGGTCCATAGCCATTCGGTATTTAAAGTCATTACGCGAAGCTCTGCGTTTAAGCCTGTACAACACAATATACAGACCCCCATAATCATAGATCGAATTACCATTAGGGTTTCACTCTTTTCTGCGAGCCTCCATCATAGCAAGAACCTATAGACCGTTACGACAAGGTTACGGA
>NZ_LWGE01000025.1:0-20418 GCF_001635315.1 Oleiphilus sp. HI0123 | reverse complement strand
AAAACTTTCCAACTATCTATCCTTAAGCCTATATCAACTAAACAAGATCGAGCGAGCCCATCTCATTATTAATTCGCAATTTTTAGTGTAGTTCATCTGCCTGACAGCCATAACAAACTAAATTATGTAGTCTTCCCAATCGTCTTCTGAAACCAGGCTTTCGCTGATTGCTTTTGAGCGCACCGAAATGTGATTTTCATGCATCATAATTTTGCTACCCGCGATCAAGGGGTGCCACTGGGGTAGCGGCTTCCCTTCAAATAGCAAACGATAAGAACAAGTTTCAGGGAGCCATACCGAGACCTCAGGTAAATCAGTCACACTTAGGTTAAGACAGTCAGGCACATAATTGTTTCGCTTGGAATAGACAGTACACTGACAAGCATCCGTATCCAGATATTCACAGCTGATACAGGTAAACAGCAAGTCATCGCTGTCTTCATCCTGGAGCTTATGCATACAGCACTTACCACAGCCATCACACAGAGCTTCCCACTCTTCTTTCGAAAGCTGGTCTAAGGCTTTTTCTTTCCAAAAAAACTTATCTACCGCCAATTGACTCGTCTCACCGTCATTAATTTAGCCGTGCAAACTATCTTTAGGTGGCTTATATAAATCCAACATTTCCGGGTCTTTTGCTGGCGGCATCTGCAAATAAAAGCCTTTCTCAGCAATATCGTCCAAAATTTTCTTAGCATCCGCACGGGCCAATTTCTTTTCTGGCGTGAGTATCATATCCATCACATGCTCAGCTTGCCCAAATATTTGCATCAGTGCATCAGGCAAAGAAGTCAGTTCATCCGCTCGGTCGAGGTATAAGTACATTTCCTGCTTCTTTTTACTCTTATAAACCGAGCAAAATCGTTTCGTACTCGAGGTATATTGCGTCATCATTTCTCCTAAATTCCTAGCGCCTTTGACATTTTTTCTGCTAACCAAGGCTTGCGCCATCCCAAATACTCGTTAGGCAAACTTTTATCGCCATGCCGACGAACATTTATGACAACACGTTCTAACATTTTTCTTGAGCCCAGTAACTGAACAGCAATCCCCGAATCTTTGGCGACCTGCGCGACTATCGCTTTTAGCTTCTGGTAATAATCCAGCTCCCGGCCTCTAACCGGTCGGTCAATCGGGCGTAAGTCAATTTCTGAATCACTAAACTCCGCAATTATTTCCAACAATTCCTCGCCATAGCGGCGAATAGATTTATGCTGAATATCTTTAATACGCTTCAGGTCAGACAAAACTTCTGGATGTGTTTCAGCAATTTGAATCAAACTTGTATCTGAAAACACCCAAGGTTTAGGAATATTTTTTGATTGTGCCAAGTCATCACGCCACATAACCAGCGTTTTTAGTAAAGACTGATCCACCTTTTTAAGCTCACAGCCACCACGCAGCTTCAAATAAGCATTCTCTGGTGCATCCCAAGACTGAAAAAACTGCTGAACCAATGAAGCACTTTCTTCTAATACCGCTGCCATAAAAGACTTGGCTGAAAGCTGTGCCTGCAGCTCAGAATAAAGCGTCAGCAAATACTCAACATCTTTCGCAGCATAAGCTAACTGGCTATCAAACAAAGGGCGACGCAGCCAGTCGGAGCGCGTTTCAGACTTGTCTAGCTCATGCCCAAGCACCTCTTGCACAAGCTTTTGGTAACCAAGCGACGGCCCTAAACCCAAAAATGCTGCCGCCAACTGGGTATCAAACGCGGCTTTGATGCGCGCACCCGTCGAATGAAACAAAAGCTCAATATCTTCACTCATCGAATGCAAGACCTTGACCACTGACTCACTTTCTAGCAAAGGCGCTAACAAACTGAGATCATCTACTTCCAAAGGGTCAATCAGGTAGACGTGCTCGCCTGCTGCAATCTGTATGAGACCCGGTGCTGCGAAATAGGTGTTGGTTCGCATAAATTCGGTATCGATTGCAACGACAGTTTCATTTAAACAAAGCTTTATAGCCTCAGTAAGCGCTGCTGCATCATTAATAATCTGGACACTCATTTAATCAACCTTCTTCAATAACAGGCTTGCGCCCGGAAAAGGCATGACTAAGCGTCCCACCATCAACATAACCAAGATTCCCACCTAGAGGAATACCATGCGCTAAGCGCGTAATGAGTACATCAGACTCACTAAACACTTCAGCAATGTAATGAGCCGTTGCTTCACCTTCAACGGTTGGGTTTGTAGCCAATATTATTTCCTTGGCTGACAATGAGCTGACTCGATCCATTAAAGCTGGAATGCCGATCTCTGCAGGACCTTTACCATCAAGTGGTGACAAGCTACCTTTCAATACGAAGTACACACCCTTAAACTGATGTGTCTGTTCAATCGCGATCAAATCAGAGGGAGATTCGACAACACATAAAGTGTTGTGTTCCCGCTGAGCGTCCTGACAGATATGACAATACTCACTTTCACTTAAGGTTCGACACCCCACACACTCGCCTACTGCTTCCAAAGCATGCGACAAGGAATTAGCCAAACGCTGGGCACCATTGGGTTTTTCATCCAACAGCGACAGAGCCATTCGCTGGGCAGACTTCTGCCCTACTCCAGGCAAAACTCTTAGTGACTCAATCAGCTCATCAATAACAGGACCGAAAGTCATACTCTTATTTCATCCACAATTGCATTAAAAGTCGATCGTTAGAACGGCATTTTGAAGCCAGGAGGGAAGCCCATACCTTCCGCTAAGCCTGACATTGCATTTTTGTTCTTTTCTTCGATCCTTCTTACCGCATCATTTACTGCTGCAGCAAGTAAATCTTCCAAAAACTCTTTATCTTCACTCAACACAGTGTCATCTAGCTCAACCTTAATAACATCATGACGACCATTCATCACAACCTTCACCAAGCCAGCACCGGATTCACCCATCACTTCTGCATTCGCAGCTTCTTCTTGCTGCTTTTGAAGCTCTTCTTGCATTTTTTGGGCTTGCTTCATAATATCGCCCAAGTTTCCACCAATCATATTTTTCTCCACTTACTATTGTGCAGAGCGTCTTCAGAAGGCAACTGCACGCGATCATATTTTATTAAATAATCTGCCCTAAAGCTTTAATGCTATTTTCAATCAACACACCATCAAACTCTCTAATCATCTGTTGGACATAGGGGTCATTTTCAACACTCAGTTTTGCTTGCTCCCCCATTTCCGCTTTCACGCGTTCACGCCACATCATCGGCGACTCGTGTTCGGGCTTTAAGCCCTCGAAGAAAGTAATATTTCGCCCTTGTGCCACTTCTTTACTCAATGATTCACGAATCCGCCCTTCATGACTTGTATTTAGCAAACGAAAGTGTCCAGCCTCAAAATAAAGATTCAAGCCGTCCGGGTTCTCTTCTAGCACTGAGTTAAGCATTAAATTAAGCGTCATTCCGCTAAGACCCAATTGTGTCACCTGCTTATTCCATCCGCTTGAAAGGACATCTGCGGCAAGCTCACTTTTCTCTACATGATCCTGAGACGAACTCTCTGCAATAGGAGATTTTTCCTCATTCCGCAAAGTAGATTGTTTATCAGGTTCAGGCACTGGTTCCGAGACAGGTTCTTGAACTGGACTTTCAACAACGCTGGTAACAGGCTGCTCAGTTTCTGCAAAGCTCTGCGTTTCAACAGGCTCTTGTAAGCGGCTGGCAGTCGACTCAGAGGTCTCAACAGGTGCCCGTTCAACTTGTGCTACACCCTCAACATTTAAACCTTCACTATTCAGAAGTGTTTTTTTTTTGCTTTCGTCCTCAGACAAATTATTCTCTAGCGGAGCACTTTGCACAGTTTGCTCTTCAGCAACCGGCACTTCATTGCCTACAGGCGCTGTGACAATATCAATTCCTAGCTGATCACTAGGGCTTAACTGGAAAGCAAGCATTCTGAGCAAGGCCATTTCAAGGCCAGATTTAGGGTCAGGCGTAATCGCCAAGTCCTGACGACTAACCAAGGCCACTTGATAGAAAAGCTGAACATCTTCGGCACATAACTTACGAGCATAGGAAACGACGTGCTCCTGATCACCCATAGAGTTATCACAAGCGCCAGGAACAGCCTGCTCGATAGCCACACGATGAAGCACTTCTGCAATCGTCGCTAACACTGAAGCATAATTTGGGGAAAATTCGGCGAGCGCTTTAATTTCGTCAAGCATCGCTGCCGCATTTCTTGAAATCAAACAATCCAGAATACGATAGATCTTTTTCTGGTCAACCGTCCCCAGCATTGCACTAACGCCAGTCTCGGTAAGTGCATGGTTTCCATAAGCTATAGCCTGATCAGTCAGACTAAGCGCATCACGCATACTGCCATCAGCAGCTCTGGCAAGCGCCCATAAAGCCATATCCTCAAAACTAACCTGCTCTTGACCAAGGATATTCTGCAGGTGCCCAACAATGCGTTCTGGCGACATATTCTTCAGATTGAACTGGAGGCAACGCGAGAGAATCGTTACAGGAAGCTTTTGCGGGTCGGTTGTCGCAAACAAGAACTTAACATGCTCTGGAGGTTCTTCGAGCGTTTTCAACAAAGCATTGAAACTTGATTGCGAGAGCATATGAACTTCATCAATCAGATATATCTTGAAGCGGCCTTCAGAGGGAGCATACTGAACATTTTCCAGAAGCTCACGCATATCCTCTACTTTGGTTCGAGAGGCCGCATCGATTTCAATCAGATCAACATAGCGGCCTTCAGTAATACTGGTACAAGCACCGCACTGACCGCAGGGTTCAGCAGTAATACCTTGATGACAACTTAGACATTTCGCCAGAATACGGCCAATTGTCGTTTTACCGACACCCCGGGTACCGGTGAACAAATAAGCATGATGCAGCCTTTGACTTTCAAGCGCATGAATCAAGGCCTTAAGAACGTGCTCTTGACCAACCATCTGTTTGAAATTTTGGGGGCGCCACTTACGCGCAAGTACCTGATAACTCATGAAATCATCTTAGCAAAGTAAACGATTAAAATCTTAAGACGCTATAGTACACTGACAAGAGGCTTAAAACGACTTTGTTTTCACATCCAAATAGCTTCTATTCACAAGCACTCGGACTCAAAGGAATCAAATATAGAGATTATTAAAGACTTAGATCAACAGGAAGTAGCTATTCAGAAAGAAGAACTAGGGAAGAAAAATTAAGGTGATGACTTCCACCAGCTACACCTCGGCACATAAATCCACCGCTATGGCTGCTCCCTTCCGGGCCTGACCAGGTTAACAGCTTATTATTGCGTGGGAACCAATGAAAGTCACCATAACATTCCAAGCAAAATGGGCATATTGAAATGCAGTACTGCTGGAAAGTGCGCGCATTCTAACAAAGCTTAGTAAGCATGAAAAGAGAGTATCAAACGAATATTGGTGTTTTTTACATGCAATATTTGAGGCCAGTGTAAAAACAGCTGTTTCTACACTGGCCTCAAATCACTAATAACTGGATTAAGCTGATAATTTACCACTTAGAATACTTAACTATAACGGCCTTTATTTCTTTGCATAAGGCAAAAAACTGGCTAATAATTAATCGATTCAATACTTAATTATAATCAGGTGAAATGTGCAAACCCGATTATGCTTGGCAAGTTGGACATTTAAGATCTCTCACCCGCTAGCTGTAGAGGTATTTCATGCGGTATGAACAGCTTCAAGCATTACTGACCCACCAAACTGCGCTAATAAGCAGAATTGCGCTGGAAGCAGACTTAAAACTCTGCCTCCAAGATATTGCTATTCATATCGAAGCCCTTGTCGACGAACATATCAAGACCGCTATTTTCATTATCGAGAATGAAGAGCTCCGTCAACTGGCAGCCCCCAGCCTACCCGAGCTATTCCATTCAAAAGTTGACCGCATACCGATCGCTCACGATAGCATGCCCTGTGCTATAGCAGCGCAGACGGGTGAAACCATCATTATTGAAGACCTGCAAAATACGTTTTATTGCCAAAATTTTGCTCATTTATCGCTAACACTAAACCTTAAAGCCTGCTGGGCAACTCCCATATTTTCGGCCCAAAAGGAGGTCCAGGGAGTATTCATTGTCTATTTTCCTGAAATTCAAAGACCAAATGAATCACATTTAGAAATCCTGGAACACTTCACTCACCTAACCAGCATTGCATTAGAGAAGCATAACCTCCGAACCCAGCAACAAAAAGCTCAAACCCAGATAGAACAACTTGCATTTTACGATGCTCTAACCAATCTCCCCAATCGTCGACTTTTGATGGACAGAACCCAGAAAGTTATCGATAGGATTAAACGAGAACACCTCTTTGGCGCCCTGATATTTATCGACCTCAATGGTTTCAAGCGAATCAATGAC
The DNA here is from genome assembly GCF_001635315.1 of Oleiphilus sp. HI0123. Classification (NCBI taxonomy): domain Bacteria; kingdom Pseudomonadati; phylum Pseudomonadota; class Gammaproteobacteria; order Oceanospirillales; family Oleiphilaceae; genus Oleiphilus; species Oleiphilus sp. HI0123. The sequence continues at coordinate 14,077 of NZ_LWGE01000025.1, read as the reverse complement.
TCCCTAGGCCATTATGTGGGTGACAAACTTCTGGTATCCGTGGCCCGGCGGCTTCAAAACTCTATAAGAGAAGTCGATACCATCGCTAGGATTGGTGGCGATGAGTTTGTTATTTTGCTTGAAGACCTCAGTAGCTCTCGCAAGCAAGTAGAGCAAGAAGCTCTTCAAGTTGCCCAACGAAGCCTTAAAGACCTTGAAAAACACTTTGAATTATCAGACCGACGTTACCGTATCGACGCGAGCATCGGCATAGCAGTCATCAACGAATTCGATTGCGATGCAATAGAAGTGCTTAAGCACGCCGATGCCGCTATGTATGAAGCGAAAAAGACTCCCCACAAAAAAATATGCTTCCATAATGATGTGCTTCAGGAGTCCATTGATCACCGCCTACGTGTTGAAGGGGAAATCAATGATGCGCTGGAGCACTTTGCCTTCCACGCCCATTATCAACCTCAAGTAGATTTGAATGGAAAACTAATTGCCGCAGAAGCTTTAATTCGCTGGCATCACCCTGAAAGAGGCCTAATCTACCCGAATGATTTTATCCCCGTTGCCGAACGCATGGGCGCTATGGATAAAATGCAGGAAGCAATGCTAACCGAAGCTTGCGAAACACTTTGTCAGTTGAAGCGCTTAGACTTACTCAAAGATAACTTTCGCATATCGGTAAATATCTGCCCTTCCCAGCTTAAGTCCAACACACTACCAATGAACTTGATTCGCACACTGGAGCACTACGAGCTTTCCCCGGGATATTTTATGTTGGAAATAACGGAAGGGATGTTAATAGAGGACCTGGAACAAACCGTTTCTATCCTTGATGAGTTGAGGCAAAAAGGCTTCAAGATATCTATTGACGACTTTGGCACGGGCTACTCTTCACTGTCCTATCTAAACAGCCTGCCTGTGAACGAAATCAAAATTGATAAAAGCTTTATCAGCACCTTGTCTGATGAACCGTCGACACACGGAGTGATAGATACCGTTATCGCACTATCGAAACACTTCCACTTTGAAGTTATTGCCGAAGGAATTGAACAACCAACACAGCTTGAAGTACTGCGTAAGAAGGATGTAAAAGGAGTTCAAGGCTACCTTTTTGCAAAACCGATGAATCAGTCAGACTTCATCAATTGGGTTAAGGCAGCCTAGTTTATAAAAGCCTCTATAGAGATTAAATTTCAGCGGCCAAACGGGAACCTTGGTCAATGGCTCGTTTTGCATCCAGCTCAGCTGCGAGGTCTGCACCACCGATAACATGAACCTTCATCCCTTTACCCTCAGCACCCGCTTCCAACAAAGCATCTGCCAACTTACGATTTGAGTCCTGTCCTGCACACAAAATCACGTTATCTACCTCTAAAGTGCGGGACTTACCGTTCACTGTGATGTGCAAGCCTTCGTCATCAATCTGATCATACTGACAACCAGGAATCATGGTGACATGCTTTTGCTTAAGCACAGCTCGATGAACCCAACCAGAAGTCTTGCCTAGATTCTTACCTAGAGCACTCTCTTTTCTTTGTAGCAGGAACACCTCACGCTCTGGGGCAGAGACCTGAGGATCAATTAGGCCTGCACGATTGTTCAGCTGCGTATCAACCCCCCACTCTTTATACCACTGCTGCTTTTCGGCCTCTGGCGTTTCTCCGTGCTTATGAACTAGGAACTCACCAACATCAAAACCAATACCGCCTGCACCAATTATGGCTACTTTCTCACCAACAGGCTTTTTATCACGCAAAACATCCAGATAACTCATAACCTTTTGATGTTCAACACCAGGAATTGGAGGCGTTCGAGGAGAAATACCCGTGGCGACAATCACCTCATCAAACCCCTCTTTGATGAGGTCTTCGGCTTCAACCCAAGTATTCAAACGAAGGTCAACGCCATACTTTTCAATCATCTTACCGAAGTAGCGCATGGTCTCATTAAAGTCATCTTTGCCCGGCACTTGCTTGGCAATGTTAAACTGCCCGCCAATCTTGTCGCTTGCATCAAACAAACTCACCTGATGACCCCGCTCAGCCAATACCGTTGAAGCAGACATGCCTGCTGGCCCCGCACCGATAACCGCAACTCGCTTCTTGTCCTGAGTCGGCAAATATTTCAACTCAGTTTCATGACAAGCTCGAGGATTCACCAAGCACGACGCCCTTTTCATCTGAAAAGTGTGATCCAAACATGCCTGATTACATGCAATACAAGTATTGATTTCATCGCCTTTGCCCGCCTCGGCTTTCGATACGAAGAAAGGGTCAGCCAGTAAAGGGCGTGCCATAGAGACTAAATCTGCCTCACCCTTTTCGATAATATCTTCTGCAATCTCAGGCGTATTAATTCTGTTACTAGCACACACAGGAATTGAAACTGTCTTACGAAGCTTTTCTGTCGCAAAACTAAATGCAGCACGCGGCACAGAGGTAACAATTGTCGGGATACGCGCTTCGTGCCAACCAATACCAGTGTTAATAATGGTAGCACCAGCTGCTTCAATCTCTTTAGCCAAGACCTCAATTTCATCCCAACTCTGACCGCCGTCAACTAAGTCCATCAACGACATTCGGTAAACGATAATAAATTTCTCGCCAACCGCCTCACGTACACGACGTACTGTTTCGATAGCAAAGCGCATGCGGTTTTCTGCAGAGCCGCCCCATTTATCAGTTCGTGTATTGACTCGTTCAGCCAAGAATTGGTTAATCAAATAACCTTCTGATGCCATGATCTCAATACCATCATAATTAGCAAACTGTGCCATCTTGGCCGCATTAGCATAGTCATTGATGGTTGACTCAATTTGCTTCGAGCTTAGCTTACTCGGTTTAAAAGGCGTGATCGGGGATTTTTTATTTGTTGCTGAAACACTGTAAGGCGTATAGCCATAACGACCAGCGTGCAAAAGCTGCATACATATCTTGCCGCCTTCGTTATGTACTGCAGAGGTAACGCGACGATGCAATAAAGCCGTTAGTTTATTATCCATTCTAGAGCCCAAAGGCAAAAGCTCACCACGGCGGTTTGGAGAGAAACCGCCCGTAATCATCAGGCCCACCCCACCCCGAGCTCTTTCAGCAAAGAAAGCCGCCAGCTTATCGATATGATAAAAACGGTCTTCCAAGCCCGTGTGCATAGAACCCATAATGACGCGGTTCTTTAGAGTCGTAAAACCAAGATCGAGAGGGGCTAGCAAGTTAGGATAATGGGGATTCATAAGGAGCCTCGGCAGAAAAATTTTGTGCAAGTCTAAAGCGTTTTAGGCCAATTTGAAACTCCCTTCTTAAGGAGTTTCGCGGGCATGGAGTAATACTTGATACGGTAGAAAGTGATCAGATTAAGATATCTTGGTTAGGGTATTTTCATCGGTATGTTCGAAGCCACTCTCACCATAGATATCAACCACAGTTGTTTGCTGATAATGCAAGCGATCCCCCTCCACTTCCAATGTTTGACTGAAGGACTTGGTATTTGCTTTTTCCCTCATAAACGCCGCTTCAGTAATGCCCCAGGTATCGCTGCCATTTTCTGCTTCAACAAAAATAATCATCTTATTATTGATGTATTCAACTGTACCGCCAGCGAGCAGAGAGACACGACGAGGAATCGTAAAGCCATTACAAATGGTTTGGCTCTCAGCATCCCAAGTCCAGTAGCCTAGCTGATGATGAATTAGCTTGTCATCGCGCTTGCGACGAACTATTTGTTCGTACTGAACAATGCCCAAGTCTTGCTCTTCAGCATTACTCACATCACCCACGAGTTTGAATTCCAAGGTTTCATAGAAGGCGTTTTCTTCAACACCGTCGGGCTCCGGTGCAATGTCCATCCCTGTTTCACCTTGCCACTTTCCCAGCAACAGCGCTAAGGGCCCTACAAGCTTGGCATCTAAAACTTTGTTATCAATTGCTTTGAATTCTGACATAGCTACCTCGAATCTATTTTTCTATTAATAGGATAATGCTTTTTTCATTGTCGTTTTTAAAGCGCTTTAGAGAAATTTTAGTGCTGCCAAGCTAAATAAAGACTCTGAAATTGATTTAGATCTAAGCCATCTCTACTTCTCAGGGTTCTGAGCGCTTTATGCTTAAATATCAGTAAGACTAATAATTTACGTTCCATATCTTGCGTAATTTATTAGAATAGGATCTATAGTAAAAAGATAGCCTTATTTAATTTCTTAATTTAATGGATTCTTGCGTCATGAAAATCATCAAAAAATCTTCCAAACTTGATAATGTGTGTTACGACATTCGAGGGGAAGTCGCGCGAGAAGCCAAGCGTTTAGAAGAAGAAGGCCATCGAATCCTAAAGCTTAACATTGGCAACCCTGCGCCCTTTGAGTTCGACGTACCTGAAGAAATACAAACCGACGTCATTCGTAACTTGCCTAACGCTCAAGGCTATAGTGATTCAAAGGGCTTATACTCTGCACGTAAAGCCGTTATGCAGCATTATCAGTCAAAAAACATTCTCAATGTTGACATAGAAGATATCTATTTAGGCAACGGCGCAAGTGAGCTCATTGTTATGTCTATGCAGGCTCTGCTAAATGACGGCGATGAAGTGTTAATCCCCTCACCTGACTACCCTCTATGGACGGCTGCTGTAACGCTAAGTGGCGGTAAGCCTGTGCATTATCTATGTGATGAGGAGTCTAGCTGGTACCCAAGCGTCGAGGACATTCGCAGTAAAATTAACGACAATACCAAAGCAATTGTCGTCATTAACCCGAACAACCCGACCGGCTCGGTTTACCCTGAAAGCTTACTGAAAGAGTTGGTCGACCTTGCTCGAGAGTTTAAGCTGATGCTATTAGCTGACGAGATCTACGACAAAATTCTATATGACGGCGCAACTCACACACCCCTTGCGTCGCTGTCTTCAGATGTCCTTACATTGACCTACAATGGCCTATCTAAGACCCATCGTGCAGCCGGTTACCGGTCTGGCTGGATGATGATTACCGGTCCTAAGCATTATGCTGAAGATTTCATCGACGGCATCGATATGCTCGCGTCAATGCGACTTTGCTGTAATGTACCCGCTCAATACGCGATTCAAACCGCTTTGGGCGGTTATCAAAGTATCAATGACCTAATCGTTCCGGGCGGACGCTTATGGGAGCAGCGTGAGCTTGCCTGGAAAATGCTCAATGATATTAAGGGCGTTTCATGCGTCAAGCCTGATGGCGCGCTTTACCTCTTTGTTAAACTAGACCCTGAGATTTACCCGATCGTAAACGACGAAAAATTGGTCTTGGACTTGCTCAAACAGCAGCGTATTCTTATCGTTCACGGAACAGGCTTTAACCTCAGTGATACTCAGCACTTCCGATTCGTATTCCTTCCACGGGTAGACGTTCTGGAAGATGCAATTCAGCGTTTTGAATTGTTCCTAAAAACTTACGAACAATTACCTGAAGAGAACTAGGGTCAGCCATTTAAATGTTCAGCATCCATATTGAAGAGTTTTTTCTCGATTGCACCAAAATTCTGAAGCAACTGTATATGAGTTTCCCGATGAAGAGCAACGTCTTCGTCGAGGATATCTCAGGCCCAGACCAAGCTGATGAGTACGGTTTACATAGCGATCGTTTTCAAAGTTGTTTTGGCGCTATGCTTTGGCTCGAGCAAGAGCGCTTCATTAAGTTTGAAAGCACTCTTAAGCAAGAAGCTATTGATCAGGCGACCCTAACTTCAAAGGGTCTTAAGCTGATGTCCAGCATCTGCCACGACCAGCAAATTAATGTCTTAACTGAGCAAATTCATCCAATCATTGAAGGCCTGAAGGGCTTGCCGAATATCGATACACTCAATCATATTATGAAGCATGGCACCTCAAGCCAGCTCGCGATAGCCATGCAACATCTGATTCACAAATACTCTGATAACTAACAGACCACAACCCTTTCCGCACACAACGATCTAGCGCTGTCAAAAGCCCCGCCTGAAGCTGGCACTGAGGGGTAATAACATCAGGGTCGTGCACCTAATTCCTTTTATATTTTTAAGACAAATAACTAATCTCGTACATAAGTGCATCATCATAGCCACATATTATTTTATGAAAGCCAGATAACTGCTTATCAAGTTCGTCACAACCGCTATCAACATGCAAAGCCCGACCATTAAGGGCTCTAATTTTTTCTTGAGTCGAAATAAACTGAAGGTTACCGAGACCGGCCTGCCGAAGAACTCGTGGACTAATTTGTTGATTACCACGCCCTAAAACAATCCCCTGCCCACCTATAACAGAGAGAATCACCTTTACCCTGGGATATTGTTGCAGCAATTCAAATAGCTGAGCCTCATGAACGTCATTCGCGATAAGCGTGACATTTACACCATCAAAGAAACACACATCAACACCCAGCAATGTTGGCTGCTCCAAACCGATCATTTCCTTCAAGTGCTGTAAGGTGCCGCCTGAGCCGAGGACATACAAAGTATCATCTTCTAATTCTTCACTCATAAATGAGCAAAGCTCTTCAAGCATCAACTCATCATCCAGCATGCCCGAACATTTAACCGACTGAACCAGAAGCTGATCGTCCGGTATCAGCATTTCACCAAAATGCTGAGTCTTAACCAGCCCCTTGGCAAAAGCATCCTCATCAATATCTCTCACGTCTGCCATACGGGCTGACACTAAACGATGACTCGCCATACTTTCTACCACCGAAACCACCGCCTTAGGTGTTACCGCAAATACGCCAGAATGCATCTTTACACCTGCCGGAATCCCTAAAGCGCACTGCTGATCACCAATCACCGTGTAGATATCACGCGCAGTACCATCACCGCCGACAAACAACAGGATATCTATTGAGCGTTTCATAATCTCGGCTGCGGCTGCACGCGTATCGTCAGCTCGAGTTAATTCAGGAGGCTGGAACAAAACCTCGATATCAAAGACATCTGCAAACTCTGAACAGATATCTCCGCCCATCTGTCCACCTGCACACAAAAATGATACTGAAGCCAATCTACCCTGCAAAACTAAATCTTTCAGACCGACTAAAACCGCTCTTAGCCTATCGGCCGCCTTGGCCTCTACGCCTCTGGAAATCGCTATTTCTGTGGTAGATGCTGCATCACTACCTTTAAGCGCAGCCGGCCCACCCATTCCAGCTAGAGGGTTAAGCACCAAACCAAAAGTAAAACTTGCTTGGCTCATTGCCTTATCTTCGTTCATTTTCGTAAATGTAGCTGGAAAGTGTTAACACATACTCATCAGTCAGGTTCACAAACTGAATACCGACAATATAGCGACCTTCCTCACCAACTTCTTCATCGGTATTTAGCTCTATATTGCGGATAATACTCGGAAGGCAAATTCTCTTAGTCACACCGCTCGCACTCAGCTCAAAAGACACCAAAAGCTCATGCCCCTTTTCACCCAATGACTGGGGAGAAGACATTCTTGCACCAGTTTTGCTTAAGTTATCAATATAAGCAGGTTTAGGCCATTCACCAAAAATATCGAAGTCGCTATCTATTTCAGCCTCAATATTTGTCGTGACACGTTCAGAGTTACGAATCTGGAGCGCGGTAATTTCTTCAGGATAAACCAAGTGATAATAGCTATAAGGCTGAATTGAACGATAGGCGACACGAGTTTCAAAAGCACAGACTTGCTTACCCACCAAAAGCCGAACGGCCACTGTACTGTCTTTGTCCAGAAGCACTTCTTTACCTTCTCTCAAGGGAGAAGAAATTAATATGCTACGATTTTCAACAAAACCAATTAGGTTTACCTGATACTTACGTGCAGGAGAAATTGTTTCTAAAGTGACGGCCGCCCCAATTGATAAACCTAAGTTCGCAAAAGACGCAACTGGCCTATCTTGGGAATCATCAAGCTTCTCAGCCACACTTAACCTCTTATTATCATTATTAAGGTATCAATTTTAGGACTTAACATTAAAACCTAAAGACTTAAACTTACTTAGCAATTCTGAGTTAACTTTCTTCAATTGAATCTTTACACCTGAAAACTCGCGCCGGCAGCGGTAGTTCTTTCGGAAGCGGTCAAAGGCCTGCCATCGCTCTTCATCAGGTAAGCGTAAGCTGGCTTGCAGTAAACTATGGTCATGACGCACATCAAAGCAGGCTCGAATTGCAGTATGAATAGACCAATCAACATCTGCATTTGAAGTAAAGGCCATTTTAGACAAAGGCGGCTCTTCTAAGAATTGCCCAGAAGAGTGGCGAGATGGTAAACCTAAAAACTGGCATAAGGCCCGGTAAACCATTTCAGTCCCCAAGACCTTACCGTCAAAACTATAGCCGGCAATATGCGGCGTACCAATAAAGACTTTGCGAGCCAATTCGACATTAAGCTCAGGCTCTCTCTCCCACACGTCAAGGATAGCGGTAAACTGTGGCTGATGATCTAGGAAGTCATTCAGGTCATCATTATCGATAACCGGCCCCCGACTCGAATTAATCAGAATTTGCTCTGGCTGCAAGCTTTCAAGCACCTGCTTATCGATCATATGGTAGGTTGGATGCGTACCTTCTTTACTTAAGGGCACATGAAGTGATATCAGGTCGCAGCGCATCACTTCTTCAAATGATACAAGTGAATCATCATCCAAAAACGGGTCACAGGCTTTAAACTTGATTCCCAGCTTCTCCAAGCGCGCAGCAAGTAAGCTACCAACATTGCCATAACCCACAATACCGACTGTTACCGAGCCTAAATCGAGCGAATGAGTTTCGGTTAGAATTGATAAGCAACTTAAAACATACTCAACAACAGAGTTAGCATTACAGCCAGGCGCATTACAGTAGCGAATGCCCTGCTGATCAAGGTAATCAGTATCAATATGATCAATACCGATGGTGCATGTTCCAACAAACTTAACTGAACTGTTTTCTAAAAGCTCACGGTTTACTTTGGTTACTGAGCGTACTATCAAGAAATCTGCATCACTCAAATGTTCCGCCTTAATCTCCCGCCCGGGCAACTTAACAATGTCACCTAAATCACCAAAAAAACGTGTGAGTAAGGGGATATTTTCATCAGCAACAATTTTCATTCTTCAAACAAAACCGTCTTATTAATTTATTTTCCAACCAGGTGTGCAGGATATTCACATGGAAGTTTCATACCAATGTACTTTTCTATCTCTGGAAGCAGGAAGGCATCGTCTTCACAGGCGAAGGAAATAGAGATTCCTTTTTCACCTGCACGTCCTGTTCGACCGATTCTATGAACATAATCTTCAGCGTCTTCAGGAAGGTTATAGTTGAATACATGACTCACGCCATCAACGTGTATACCGCGCCCTGCCACGTCAGTTGCAACCAAGATTTCTATTTTGCCATTTTTAAACTGATCAAGTGTTCTGATGCGTTTATGCTGGGGAACTTCACCCGATAACAGCGCAGCTTTAACACCTTTAGATTTCAACTCAGCTTCAAGGCGACGCGTTTCATCACGACGATTACCGAAGATAATGGCCTTCTTAACATCGTTTTCCTCAATGTAGCGGCAAATTATTTCCAGCTTTTCATCGGTAGGCACCATAAATATCTTCTGCTCGACTTTATCAGTCGTCAGCTGCTCGGCTTCAATTTCAATGAAAACAGGGTTAACCGTCCAGCGGTTTGCCAAGTTCAGCACATCATCACTAAAGGTCGCGCTAAACAATAAGGTCTGACGATTATCCTCTCTTGGGCACTTACTAATGATACGCTTAACATCAGGAATGAAGCCCATATCCAACATACGGTCAGCTTCATCAATAACCAAAAAGTCGATCTGATCCAGGTACAAGTCATTGCTGTTGAGGAAATCGATCAGGCGCCCAGGTGTTGCAACCAGAATATCGATAACGGTATTGCGCACATAGTCTTTTTGCTTTTGGTAGTCGATGCCACCCAGTACGGAATAAATCGACATATCCATGTGTTTAGTCAAGGCAACAGCATCTTTCTCTATCTGCAGCGCCAGCTCTCGTGTTGGCGCAATAATCAGTGCTCGAGGCTCGCTTGCATAACGATCACCTTTTGGCACTGGTCGAGATAGCAAGTCATTAATAATGGTAATCAGGAAGGCAGCCGTTTTGCCGGTACCCGTAGCAGCCTTGCCGATGGCGTCATAGCCTTTTAAGGTGTGGGGCAAAGATTCTGCCTGAATGTCGCTGCAATATTCATATTTCAGATCAGCGATGCCATGCAATAAGTCATTCTGCAAACCTAAATCGTGAAAGCGGGTCTTGCCTTCCTCGGGCGCTACGACATATTGCTCAGCACTCCAAGCCTGTTTTTTTGGCGCTACACTCGCCCCTTGTTCTTGTACATTAGCTTGAGCGCTTCCTTTCTTGCCACCTTTGTGTTGAGGCTTACCTGCTGTTTCAGGTTTTGGGTGTTTCTTTGCTTGAGGTTTATTGGCGCCCCCTTCTTTTGCCGAAGCAGGCTTGTTAGTTTTGGTCGAGGCACCTTGTGCCTTATTCGACTCGTCTTGCTTTTTCTTACCAAAAAAACCACTTAACTTCATTTAGAATACACTCTAGTAACACTTAAAATATTGACCTGAGAGCTTATGCCCCCTAACCCTGCCTTGCAAGCGGAATACACCTAATTAGCCGCTAATTTGCTTAAAACTGTCATTAGCTTAGCCTATCAAGTGAAAATGCGTCACTTTCCAGGCACCGACAATCAGGCCGATAGTGACTTAGCAAAGCTTGAACAAATAAGTTAGCTCTTTCAGGTAAGCCATTTTCTATGTAGTCAGCCGCCTGCTGAGCCACCTCACAGATAAACTCTTTACTCGCCCCAACATCTGGCTGAGCAATATTATCGACACTCAAACGAAAGCGCATTCCACAAGCTTCCGTCATAATCCACTCAAGCGCCTGCGGCTTAATCTCGACTTTCTCAAATTCGCGTTGCTGTTGGTCACTGCGCCCATCTGGCTCATACCAATAACCAAAATCAATTAACTTGCGCCGCTCTTTACCCGCAATACACCAATGACTAATTTCATGTAATGCGCTTGAGAAGTAATCAAACCTTGAAATAACCTGGCATAAACCACCCGTCTCCGAGGCTGGCAGATAGAGAGGTTCATCAGCCCCCACCACCAACTCAGTACCTTCGAGAGTTATAAACAAGTTATTGAAAATTCTAACTAATTCTGTGACATCAGCAAATGCTGTATCAACGAGCTTATTTTCACAGCTGGACTGGGTGCGCTGTTGTTCAGTATTTACCACCGGATTAACAATCCTTCTTACGACCAATCAAACTTTTGCAGCCTGGGAATATCTAATCGAATATTAATCTTCAAGCCCACAAAAGCGACTTATAATGGCATGATTACGAATTTATACAAATCTATTGCCTCTTATCGTTCTATTTAACAGTTTTGATTGAACCAACACAGTAGATTTATATCTAAAGTGCAATATATGCAATCGCAAGGTTTTGAACCAGTATGAGAAATATCCTATTAGTTATTATCTACCTAACTCTTGGAACATTCACCTCCGACGCATATTCCTCTGGCGGTACTAGTTTTTCTAGCTCAGATAGCAAGGGATTATTTGAATCAAGCCAGAATGAGTTCCTAAAGGTTGATGAGGCATTCAAATTTCGCTCATCGCCTACAGACAATGGTTTAAAGCTGTCTTGGGAAATAGCTGACGGCTACTATTTATACAAAGAACGCTTCAAATTCCGCCTTGTCGATAAGTCATTAGAACCTCTGGTAAAGCTTGGCCCTCCCGAATTTTCTAGCCAGGGAAAGCCTAAACAGGATGATTACTTTGGCTTGGTTCATGCGTTCTATAAGCACGTTGAAATTGCTCTTCCTATTGACGTCGATGCTTCACTAAGTGATGTCGAGATTAAAATAAGCTCCCAAGGCTGTGCAGATGCAGGCTTGTGCTACCCACCAAAGCACGAAAAGGTCTTATATGTAGCGCAAAAAAGTAATAGCGACACAACTAGCAACAAGCTTCAAGCTCCCAACCAGCAACAAACGCCTTCATCTCAAGAAAGCCCAGACTTTGAAAACGCTGCGGGCGTCTTTAGCTTTATTCAGAACAGTAGCCTGCTGGCGATTGTAGGAATATTCTTTTTACTCGGGATCGGATTGACCTTTACACCTTGCGTGTTTCCAATGATCCCGATTATTACCAGCATTATTGCTGGCCAGCAAAAGCCAACGGTCGGTAAATCCTTTATGCTTTCCCTAGCCTACGTTATCGGTATGGCGGCAACCTATGCTGCAGCAGGCGTGGTGACAGGACTGCTCGGTGCGGGAGCCAATGTACAGGCAGCCCTGCAAGACCCAATTGTATTAAGCGTATTTTCGGCAATATTTATTTTGCTTGCCTTAGCTATGTTCGGCCTTTACGAGCTGCAACTCCCCGCTTTCTTAAGAGACCGCCTCAATACCACCAGCCAAAACCTTAATGGTGGGCATATCACCAGCGTATTCTTTATCGGTGCACTATCAGCACTAATTGTTTCACCGTGTGTCTCAGCCCCGCTCGCAGGTGCGTTACTTTATATAAGCAGTACAGCAGACGCAGTTATCGGAGGCCTTTCATTATTTGCTCTGGGCTTGGGTATGGGTGTGCCATTAATCCTGATCGCTATAGGTGGCGGTAAGTTCTTCCCTAAAGCCGGCGCCTGGATGGACAAAGTAAAATACGCTTTCGGCATAATGCTAATTGCCGTGGCAATCTGGCTCATTAGCCGTGTTATCCCTGAGTCAGTTTCGCTATTTTTATGGGCGTTGTTATGCGGCCTAACAGCAAGCCAGATGGGTGCTTTTGATGCAGCTAAGCCTGGAATAGAAAGAGTCTCTAAAGGTTTAGGCTTGCTCCTGGCCTTATACGCCGCATTATTATTTATTGGCTCACTTACTCAAGCCACAAACCCACTCAACCCCCTGGAAACTCTGATTAGCAACCAGCAAACCAACACACAGAAACCTAACAAGCTCCCTTTCAATACTATTTATTCGAATACCGGGCTTGAACAACATCTCGCCATTGCAAAGCAAAACGGCCAAGCTCTATTGGTAGATTTTTACGCCGACTGGTGTATCAGCTGTAAGGTAATGGAGAATGAGGTTTTTCCGCTTGTTAATATCGACAGCAAGCTACGTCAATTTTATCTCGTTAAGGCAGACGTGACCGACAATACAGATGAAAATAAGGCACTACTGGAAAGGTTTGGCCTCTTCGGCCCACCATCTATCCTGCTGTTTGATAAAAAAGGCAAAGAAATCAAGGATCTGAGAATCGTAGGGGAAATTAGTGCCAATGGCTTCGATCAGCACCTGGGGCAGGCGCTGGTAAGACAATAAATTGAAGCGCAATATTAGAAAAGTTCTAACTCACCTTCATTTTGGTCTTCTTCATGGCTATTTGCCTCCAAGCAGAATGATAAGGCTTCATCATATACCTCAATAGAAATACTGCATCCTGCAACTTCACGATCAATATCAAAATAATATGAATCGATCGTACTGTTTTCAGCTAATAAGTCATCGACATTAACACCAAAAAAAGTGGCCGGAAAACCAATACTGATAAAGCACTCATGCGCTATCAACTTAGTTTTTAAACGACCAATCAACTGGTTTGAAAGCTCAGAAATCCAGTCTTCCAAGCGGTCCTCTTCAACTTTGGTAATCCCCTCACCCACTGGGTAAGTTAAGGCCAGTACAGGCAAAGGAAGCTCCAAAGCGATTTTGAATTCGATATCTGATGAACCGCCGTCAATGCAAGCAATAGGGCAATTTTCAAGGCGCTCAGGTTTATCTACCATCAAGCCTACATTGCAATCCAGGTTTTCAAACAAGTCTTTACACGACTGAAAGAATAAGTCCTGAATACATTTGATTACTTCATTATCACGCATATAACTGCAACTCCTTTCTTTTATTTGTACTAACCGAATCAGAAAACTATTTAGCCAACGAAGGAGCCGGACTCTCACCATTGATGCTGAAATACTGATTAAAGTGCGTCATGCTCAACAGGTCATAGGTCTGCCCACGCGAACGAACGATCTCATAGGCCACACCTGCACCGTCTAGAAACTTC
>NZ_LWGE01000024.1:0-911 GCF_001635315.1 Oleiphilus sp. HI0123 | reverse complement strand
GCGTCATTCGCAGTCGCACCAGCATCGGTATAAGGGGTATTTAGCTCATGGTTAAGTGGGCTGCTACCTAGTAGAGTGATGCTAGGTGCGCCAGTATCTTGAACGTTAATTGTTCGGGTAACGGTAGTAGCAGAGTTGCCTGAGGAATCGTTCACGTTGTAGCTCAGTACATAACTGCCGATTACGGTTGCATTGACTGTACCGCTGACACCGATGTTTGAAGATACATCTCCATCGACATTATCTAGCGCTGTCGCACCCGGGTCGGTGAAGATTGTATTCACCTCATGATTAATGGGGTTGGTTCCGATCAGCGTAATAACAGGGCCGCTCGCATCAGCAACATTAACTGTTCGTGTGACGGGGATTGCAGCGTTGCCAGCCGCATCACTCACGTTATACACAAGGGTGTAGCTACCAATTGTACCGGTATCAACAGTGCCACTCTGAATAATGCTTGCTGAAATATCGCCATCAATATTGTCCGACGCACTCGCACCCGCATCATTGTAGACACTACCTAGAGCGATATTAATGCTGCTGTCACCATTAAGCGTAATGACTGGGGCAGTAAAGTCGTTCACATTTACTGTACGTGTTTGCTGTACGGCAGGGTTGCCGTTGGAGTCACTGACATCGTAGGTGATCACGTAGGTACCTGTAACACTGGAATCTACGGTAGCACCACCGACGATGATGTTAGTTGAGATATCACCATCCAGCGCATCGCTTGCAGTCGCGCCAGCATCGGTATAGGGGGTATTTAGTTCATGGTTAAGTGGGCTGCTACCTAGTAGAGTGATGCTAGGTGCGCCAGTATCTTGAACGTTAATTGTTCGGGTAACGGTAGTAGCAGAGTTGCCTGAGGAATCGTTCACGTTGTAGCTCAGTACATAACTGCCGATTACGGT
>NZ_LWGE01000023.1:0-1668 GCF_001635315.1 Oleiphilus sp. HI0123 | reverse complement strand
TCTTGTTGATANAGTTGCCGCTCGCAGCATAGGGTTTTGTGGCGATCCACCCCCCATCAGCAAACAAGGCCATCCCTCGAGTATTGGGTAGCTCAACCCACTGTAAGGCATCGATATAAATCCCTAAATACCAATCATCTACCTCATCGGGATGAAGACCAGCCAGCAAAGAGAAGTTACCTGTTATCATTAAGCGCTGAATATGGTGGGCATAAGCATACTCTAAAGACTGTTTGATACTCTCCTTCATACACGCCATCTTGGTTTCACCAGTCCAAAACCAACTTGGCAAAGGTCTACTCGCATTCAATCGATTCTGTTCCGTATAATCCGGCATATTGGCCCAGTACATTCCTCTAACATATTCTCGCCAGCCAAGAATCTGACGAACAAAGCCTTCGATCTGCGAAATCGAAATACTAGATTGCTGTTGATAGTATGTTTCAATGGCGACATCGATCACCTCATCAGGGCTAATAATATTGGCATTCAAAGCAAAACTCAGCCGTGAGTGATATAGGCTCCAGGAGTGAGGAGAATTGCAGGTCATCGCGTCTTGAAAGTAGCCGAATTTCGGGAGGCATACTTGGCAAAAGTATTGAAGTTGAGCCATCGCTTGTCGATGGTTAATCGGCCAAACTAGCTTAATGTTCGCATTACCGAAACTGACAATCTCATGATCGTTCAACCGTTTTAGAATGACACTTACGTCATTTTCAAACACCAGTGGCTGGGGAATATCAGCTAAGTCTTTCTTTTTGAGCGCATGACGATTGTCCTCATCGTGATTCCACTTTCCACCTAAAGGGCTGCCTCCTTCCATCAAGACACTGAAGCGTTTACGCATTTTACGATAGAAACCTTCCATTCGATGATGTCTGCCACCTTCGAACCATAGAGGTAGTTCGTTGTGCTCAAGAAAAAAATGCTCGGTTTCATAGAGTCGGGAGGTGATCTCCAAGTCTCGAGTAAATTCACGTAGTTGAACATGCAGTCGATATTCATCAGGTTGCTGATATTCAAATACCTGACAAGCGCAGCGTTCAATGACAGATGAAAGCAATGCTGGCAAATCTTTATATCCCGAGCTTTCGTCCAAATTGAAGTACTTTACCCTATGTCCTGCCTGTCTTAGATTCTCCGCAAAATCCTCCATCGCGGCAAAGAAAGCACAAACTTTTTGAACATGATGCTTTACGTAGTTAGTTTCCTGCGTCAGTTCAGCCAAAATGTACAAGGTGTCAGGATCAGATTCCTTGAACCAAGAGTGACGGCTATTTAATTGATCCCCCAAAACAAGCCTTAGACGCTTGGTTTTCAAACTCATGATTTCTCTCTCGTTGGCCATTGCTAGAAAACAGTGCGTGCAATATTTTTCAACTTTTCGTAAAAACTCTCCAGATCCCTGTTTTGAGCGCACTCAATTTTCATCTTGTTGTGAAAAAAGAGAGTTAGCTTAACTTTGTGGTCACTGAGCATAATCGTGTAACCGTCATAACTCAGTTCGAGGCTAATTTGCTGATAAATAAGCTTGCCTCCCTCCATGCTTCCTTTTTGCCGAATGCATTCAGCTGCCAGCATGACTACCTTTGGTTCAATATGCTGTTCCAAGTTCCCAACTCCTAAAATTAGAATGTGCCCCAAGACCACACCGAGCATTTAAAAGCT
>NZ_LWGE01000022.1:0-524 GCF_001635315.1 Oleiphilus sp. HI0123 | reverse complement strand
GTGTTTGGCTAAGGTAATGCGCTCAATCTCCTGGCAAACCGCCACATAATCAATAGCATCTTCTATGGCATCTGATTCTGCTGCGGCTGAAAAGTCACACACTAGAGCAAGGTCAAACAACAATGTTTGCTTGATCTGCTTTTCCCATTCGAACACACCTATTGAGGCGTCAATTTCGAGCTTTTCAATTAATACCTCAGAGTAATCTTGAGCCATCAAATTAACCTATTGTCAGGATTAAAATCTAGCCTAGTGCAGGCAGCGTATCTAGTGGCCAACGTGCTTGTACTGCAAACTCATGATTTGAGCCCTGGCCTGCCTGCAAGCGCTGATAGCCGGCATAAGCGATCATTGCACCATTATCCGTACAAAACTCCGGACGAGCATAAGAAACCCTGGCACCCAGTTTTTTTACCATTGGCTCCAGAGTCTGTCGGAGATGCGTATTGGCACTCACACCGCCTGCAATAACGAGCGTTTTCATCCCTGTTTGTTCAAGGGCTCGTTTACATTTAATTCTAAGC
>NZ_LWGE01000021.1:0-484 GCF_001635315.1 Oleiphilus sp. HI0123 | reverse complement strand
CCTTATAGCAGCATAAGCTGATTCGCCGACATTAAGTAAATACTCGCAAGCCATCCAGAATAAACTGGATTGCCAGTGCAGCTAAGATCATTCCTAAAAAACGTTTTAATACTTCATCACCTATCGCACCAACCAGGCGTTTAACATTGCCCGAAAAAATCATCAGAATACAGGTTAGCGTGCTGATAGATACAATGGCAAACATCACAGAAAGCTGGCCCAAAGCCGAACTAGTCGAAGAAAACAACAAAATACTTACTGTTAAAGAGCCAGGCCCCGCAAGTAGCGGTATGGACAATGGGAAAACCGATATATCTCTGCCATTCCCGCTGCCAGCGAAAGACAAACTACTGGTAACCATACGAAACGCCGTATAAAACAAAAGCACGCCACCGGATATCTTGAATGCATGAATACTAATCGCAAGCTTACTTAAAAGGAGTTCACCAAAATTGCCAAACAATACTAGTAGCATCGTGGAAAT
>NZ_LWGE01000020.1:0-756 GCF_001635315.1 Oleiphilus sp. HI0123 | reverse complement strand
CTAATGTCACGTTTTGCCCCGTCACTGGGTGATTGAACGTAAGTTTGGTCGCTGCCAATAATAAACGATGACTATCAAAATTTTCTTTGAATAGACGGTTGTGCTCACCTTTCCCATATTTTACATCACCGATAATTGGGTGGCTGATGTGTTTTAGGTGGCGCCGAATTTGATGCTTTCTGCCGGTTGTGGGCTTCAGTTGGATGTGGCTGTATCGTGAACTGGGGAAGCGCCCATCTGAGAATGGCAGCTCAAAACTGCACATTCGTTCATAATGTGTGACAGCTTCTTTAGGGTCTTTTTTTTGAAGTTGTTTTTGCATGTGTTTGAAAACTGCGATTTCTTTTAGAGGGTGATTGATCTCTCCATTGGTGGGAGTATACCCGCGAACGATTGCTTGATATGTCTTATTGACCAAGCGGTTTTCAAAATCTGAGCTAAGCTGAGAGGCGATCTCGGAATGCAGAGCAAATAGGAGTAGCCCTGATGTCGGTTTATCCAAACGGTGTACCGGATAGACCCACTGATCAATCTGGTTTCGCAATATTTTCATAGCATAGCTAGTTTCATGCTTGTCGATGGGACTTTTGTGTACCAGTAAACCTGCAGGTTTTTGTATAGCAATTAGGAACTTATCTTGGAAGATAATGGATAATTGCTCAGTAGCTTGTGTATCGGGCATTTGCATAACGATTGTTCTATAAAAAGAAATCAGTTTTCTGAAAGGCCATATTCTAGCACTGTACTGGATTCGTT
>NZ_LWGE01000019.1:0-716 GCF_001635315.1 Oleiphilus sp. HI0123 | reverse complement strand
GTGCTTAATAATTACCTGGAGGTAATTAAGGGGTCTTGTTCTTGATCTCTTTTTTTAATTTAGGGTGAATAGAATAGAACTAAGATTCACTTGTTGGGTTGTTTGATGAAAAATACTGTTTTGATTGTTGAGGATAGCAAAGCGTTTGCATTGAGTGTAGAGGCGGCGCTGAGACAAGAAGGTAGTTATCAAGTGCTGGTCGCGCTTAATTATTCTGAAGCGGTTCAGTTAGTGGAGCTGCATCAAGAAGAAATATTTGTTGCGATCACAGACTTGAACCTGCCCGATGAAAGTGATGGCGCTGCTGCAAAGCTAGTGGCAGAAAAGAGTATTCCATGTATCGCTTTTACCGGCAACTTTAGTCCAAATCTACGTGAGATGGTTTTATCCTTGGGCGTATCCGATTATGTGTTGAAGAACGGGCAGCAGGATATCAGTTACGTTGTGCAGGTGATTAATCGAATGTCTGCCAATCGGAGTATGGAGGTTCTGGTCGTTGATGATGCACCGTCATCCAGAGATTTTATGAGTGCATTGCTCGAGAAGCAGTGTTTTAGTGTTACCTCTGTGGGGTCGGCTGAAAAGGCGCTGGATTTGCTCGACCAGGGTTATCAATACAAAATTATTCTTGTCGACTTGATTATGAATGGCATGGATGGATTTGAGTTGCTGGGTGCTTTGCGTTCACGCTTTGATATGAGTCAGATGGCTATTAT
>NZ_LWGE01000018.1:0-505 GCF_001635315.1 Oleiphilus sp. HI0123 | reverse complement strand
GTGGATGCCCCAGGCTCTTGTGCTGCTTGGGTGATTGCGCTCAGATAGGTAATAATACTAAGCAAACTGACGATCCAAAGTGTTTTTTTCATAAATTCCTACTCTATCGGGATTCTTTTAAGCAACTGTAGAACTTAGGACAAGAGGTTTGCAGAAAGGTTCCAAATCCGTTTTAGATATTTTCTCTTAGTCAGGCCTGTTTTTATCTGAGGGCTAATTTTAGGGAGGTGAATAAATCACTAAACATCCTTTAGAATCCGAAGTTTAGGTCTATACTGCTATTTTATTGACGATAATAATTAATTGAGCCTTACCAGATATGTATAAGTTTCTTTTGAATCTCCGTTTAAAGTATAAGTTTTGGTTGTTAAACGGGGTTTCATTTACCATTGTTTGTTTAATGGTTGCTGCCTCCATTGCAATAAATCATTCTTTCATCTTGGATGAAAGTCGTGAGGACAATGCTGATATTGTCGATAGCTTACTATCTATTTCAAAAGAGTTG
>NZ_LWGE01000017.1:0-500 GCF_001635315.1 Oleiphilus sp. HI0123 | reverse complement strand
CGATAATTCCTACGGCTCATCAAACTTAGGGGAAGTGACCCACTACTGGTATAAAGATGGTGTGACAATTAAATTAGAACGTGGATGGCCTAATCTGAATTTGTGGCTTTCTTATAACGTATCTGATTTCAAATACAAGATGGACGCGGAAATCGCAGCAGTAAAAAAAGCCAAAAAGATGAAGAAGTATGAAGGTTCTAGTTCCGCATTCTGACCTAGACAAAGCTAACAAAGCGCTGCTAGGGACAAACCTACGCTGCGCTACGGTTTGCCCCAGAGCGCGGCGTTAAGTCTCATAAAGGAAGGTTACTTTAGTGATAAGGATTTTAATATTATTTACCGCACTGATCGTATGCAGCGCAGCTAAAGCCGAAATGTCGGGCTTTGCGCCTCTTGATTTTTTACCTGATGTCGATAGAAATGGTATACGTGATGACATTGATAAACAAATAATTGATCTATATGAAAATGATAAACGCCGCATACACTTGGCTAGTCGC
>NZ_LWGE01000016.1:0-500 GCF_001635315.1 Oleiphilus sp. HI0123 | reverse complement strand
CGAAATATTTCGAAAAGTTTGATTTACTCTCACACTAACACCCTCATTCAACCTCATCTATGATTAGATTGGAGGTGAGTATATCGATGAGGTTTTATGGAGGAAGTGACATTTTGTCGCACCTATTCGCCTTCTTTATCCAAGATTGATTCAGATCAATCTCGCAAGATAAGCAAAGTTAAGCAAGCAGGTGCGTTTGTCTTTATTTTTTTTCTATATAGGAGGCTAATAAATCGAAAAAAGATGCGTAGTCATTACACACAAAGCCCGCCCTTTCAGCATAATCAGGTAAGTGATCTTGAGCATATAAACAGGAATGCATGTTAGCATGTTCTGCTGCTAATAGGTCGTACAGATAATCACCCACATACACCGCCTCAGAAGGTTTGAGTTGCCACTCACGACATAGTTGCTGCAAGGCTCCTGGGTGAGGCTTTGCAGGGGCACACTCTCTGGTTAATATCGTGTCAACTTGTAGTCCCACTTGCTCTAACTTACGA
>NZ_LWGE01000015.1:0-591 GCF_001635315.1 Oleiphilus sp. HI0123 | reverse complement strand
TTTTAATACTTAGACTACCGGCAGAACTAATCACTAGCGCTCTATAATAGTTTTGGGTAACAAGATAGGAATGTTTAAAGGATAATTGAATTTGGTTAGCAAACTTGAATTTCGTACTAAGCCAATGTTTAAAAGCTAACTTATCACTATCTTTAAAAGTGACTTGAGGAAATCCACAAGCGACAAACTGAGAAGTATCTTTCTTCGAAATAAAATTCTGCTGTTCTCTAAAAAGCAGCATATCCGTCATCTGAGCGAATCTAAGTTTTGCGTAGTACTTGTCAATAGCCTCCACATCGAAATGCGCTATCAACTTCTGTTTCAAACTGTGATCGGCTTTATGTGCCACCTTATTGTCTAATCTTTCTTTTAGAACGAAATTCAGAATATATTTTTCATCAGGCTTAGTTGCAGAATTTAGTACTTGAACAAGTTTTAAGTCATTTTGCCCTGCGTGTCCTTCCCAATACACCTTGGCAATAGACTTTCTAAATCGAGCTAGTTTCAGTAAGGCTGCAAATGGCAAGTTTTGCTTTAAGAAAAATTCGACAGGAGCCCCATCACTTTGAAACATTTCTCTGCATACGCCAT
>NZ_LWGE01000014.1:0-7251 GCF_001635315.1 Oleiphilus sp. HI0123 | reverse complement strand
TCAGTTGAAGAAATAGCTAAATGATTAGGGTCAGCGTCAAAAATGACTTTTTTCGCTGATCCTAATTTGATCAATCATGTATCGAAGGAATAAAAACGAAGACAAAAGTCCTCTGAAACCCTTATTCCTCGGTAGCCTAAAAAAAGGGTTTGAGAGAATAAAAACGAAGACAAATATAAGTTATTGATAAATATAATTAATTGCTCATATTTAAGATGTTTTCATTTTGGTCTTATTCGTTCCCATGTTTTCTGATTTTCAGCCCCTCATTTCTAGTGAATTATGATATCTTGATGTTTTTAGTCGCGGCGATTGATTCATAATGTTCTCAGTGTTTAGAAATAAGACGGACCTTCCGAGCAATCTTGAGTTCGAACAAATAATACTTGAACTCCCAGAAGAACAGCGCTCAATAGATAGAGATAAAACAGACCTGATTATCGGCGTACCACAGACCGAACATAATGGTTATAAAGTGTTGGACGGTATTCCCAGGGAATGTACTTCTGTTTCAATTTTGCTTGGAGGAAAAAGTTTTCATATTTTGGAAGCTCTTGTTAAGTCTGGCTTACCTCAACAGCTCCGTTCAATATGTATAGGTCACTGCGACTATACTCCTCCTGGATCTTCATTTAATTATGAAAAAGCTATAGAAATCTTGTCTGGAACTAGCTTTCCTCTTTTAGAGCATCTGTCACTAGGTATTGATGAATTGTATTGTAATCGTGATGGTTGGGCTCCAAGTTTACTTGGCGATTTAACAAGCTTACTTGAGAGTCTACATTCAGTCGAATCACTCGTTATTCATGGTAATTTTAGACTAGATAGGCCAATACTTTTCAAAAGACTGCGCAATCTTGAAATCATAACGAGTGATGGCGAACCGTTAACCTCTAAGACTCATGACAATCTATTGACGTCCGGTTTTAGCGTATTGGAAGATGCTTGGTTGAGCCTAGGGGGAAGTAATATTAGCAGCTACACTTTTCCAGATATTTTTATAAATGCAGAAAATCTGCCTCATATCAAAAGACTCGAGATCGATGGGATGTATAGCTGCGGCCAGCTAAAAAGGTTTAGAGAAAGCAAACTGTGCAACAAATCGGGTATCAAAGTTTTTAGTGAAGAGTTGGAAGAAAATCTTAATGATTCTAGCTGTTGACGTTGACTATAAAAACGATACGGGATTAATCGGTGGTGTTATTTTTGATGATTGGACTGATAAAGAACCGACGATTGAGGTTGTTAGCAAAGTTCAGTCTGTTGAAGATTACACTCCCGGTGAGTTTTATAAGCGAGAGCTGCCTTGTATTCTCGAACTAATAAATGAGCACTCGCTAAAACCAGATGTTATCGTTGTTGATGGGTATGTATTCTTAGATGGAGAGAAAAGACCTGGCCTTGGTAAACATCTTTATGATGCTTTAGGTGGTAGCATTCCGGTTGTCGGTGTCGCTAAAAATCGATTCAAGAGTATCGGTTCAAATTATGAAGTATACAGAGGTAAGAGCGACAAACCGCTGTATGTGACTGCGGCTGGATTGGATATTGAAATTGCTAAGCAACAAATAATAAACATGGATGGTGGTTTTCGCTTTCCGACGCTATTGAAACGTGTAGATAAGCTTTGTCGGGCTTGGGATAGTTCAAGCTGAACCTTAATAACGAAAAATATAATTTAGATATTTGATTCTTGGTTGAATCAAGAGAACTATTAATGAGTAAATTCAATTTATTTGGCCGCTTATCGGCCTCACCAACCAAACCAAAGGCACACTCCAAAGCTAAGTCTTTCGATGTTTCAGATTTGTATGATGGGCCTTTTGGTTCAGGTGAAAGTGACGCTCAAGAAACTAGCACGGGACTAGATGAAAAGCTTAGGCAGGCTTACTTTTGGATCGTTAATAACGCGATAATCAGTCCTCACTATGATATCGAATATAATGATCAGTCTCCGCAACAGTTTAGGGCGGGAGACAGTCACAGTACGCTAAACCTCCCAACTGAACAGTCTTACTCAAGCTTTATCTTATTGCCACTCCTCACGTTCGCTACTCAAAGTAAATGCCTTTTCATTGGCGGACCAGGCCGGGGTAAAACGGCTAGTGCAATCTTGATGGGTATCATGGGCGGTTATACGACAAAAGAAGTTAAACGAGCCATGCAACATGGCCATCCGCAGATGACAGTGGCTGATTTGCTGGGTAATCCCTTGCCATCGGATCTGGCCTCGGCCGAAGCGATCGAAGACATCCGCATATCGTGGCGGAAATGGCTTGGAATGCGCGTAAAAATAGTCGATGAATACAACCGTATCCCTACACGAACGCAAAGCGCTTTGCTGACTGTGATGGGAGACAACTACGCAGAACTCTACAACCAGGTCTTTGAATGTCCTGATGCGGCCTGGTATTTAACTGCAAATGATGATCAGGGTGGCGGAACCTACCAGGTGATCGAAGCCTTAAAAGATCGTATTGATGTCGTTGTCCAAGCTTTGTCATTTAACCCTAGATTTCTGAATCAGTTGCTTCTACGTATTGAAGAAGGTGTAAAGCCAGAAGATATGGTTCCACCTCAGATCATTTTCACCGAAGATGAGATCTCAGACATGTCGCTAGCGATACGCAATATCACAGTACCTGCAGGGATTCGGCGCAGAATAGAGTTCTTTACGAGTCACTTTGAGTATTCGGAGTATTCTGCCTCTCAGTTTGAATATAAAACAAAGGACACGTCACGATTATCAGGCGTCAAATCACATGTGTTAGCGTCTATTGATAATGGTCGTGATCGTCTAAAAGATCTTGGTTGTCAGACCCTAAACGGAATCTCAGTTCGTTCTTTGATGTCACTACTACAGTTTGCTAAAGCTCTCGCGTTTTTTAGGGGTAATGACACGGTTGAGTTAAACGATGTAAGGCAAGTACTCCCATTCGTTTTTCATTCCCGGCTTTTTGCTGACATGGATTCACCGTTTTTCGAACTGTCTGAGAATACTTTTTATCGAAGCGATAAGATCGGCTGGTTGCGTCACCTCTTTGATTCTTCATGTAGGGAATTCGATAAACTTAACTTGGATAAGAATGACCCTGTAGAAGAGTTGTCGAATGAGTTTGAAGAAGGTCTTGATGGCTTAACTGCAAAGCAAGCTAAAAAACGAATCAATCGTATTGAGACGGAAATAGCGAAACTCGTAGAGGGCAAGAAAATGTATGGGCACATCTACGAGGATGTCGTAAAACTTAAATATTTGCATCAGCGCTATACGAACTATCTCAAGTGGCTTGAGTCATAGGGGCTTGTTCAATGAAGTCAGCGGCGCTCAAGGCATATTTCCAAGCTGAAAGAGACACTTGTAATCAAATGGTTGCGAGCGTCAGACATCAGTACCCAAATTTAAATCTAGATGACTTTAATTGGTTTTTGACCGAATGCTTAGATCCAGTAGTCCTGACCTTAGATGGTCAGAGTAACCAAATTACGTTTCATGTAGCTCATGCGGGTTTCAAGTATGGACTAGAACTGGCCAGTTTTAATTGGTTGAAATCAGAGTCTAAAAAAGCGCTGCTATTCAAAGTCTGGAATAGCCTATATCCAAAGGTTGATTCTCTTCTTACGGAAAGCCCGGGTGCACTATTTGCTGGAACAAGTAATTCGTTAAGCAATATTTTGGCTTTTGGTGAAGAGAAACCGAATGCCTGGCTTGATCTGATGATTAAGTCTTGTGATGTAATCAACTCAATCGAACAGTTCAAGATAACGGGCGTTGTTTGTGCTTGGTTGGCGGGATTGGCTCAGTACAGAGAAATAGCGCTGAACAAAATTAATGAGCTACCAGACGAAGTATCCAGAAAACTATTTAAGCTCTCTGACAGTCATGATCTCAATTTTCATTTTGACCAATTAAATGCGAGTAGATGGTTCAAACCTCAACACATAAAGGCCAGTACATCCGGCACGGAGATTCATGAAAAATACCGGGTTGGCCAATGCAGTATTGTTGGTGGGGATTTCCCCTTACCACCCAAGATCTTCGTTGAAGGTGACCAACTGTATGTTCTTTCTGACACGCATATTTGGAGACTCTATGCCGATTCATTTGGGGCGACACTCATTCCCAGCGAGAATCTACAACTTGAAGATCTAAAACAAATAGATCAACAGATAAGTTACAACCCAAAACTCATATCGCTCGGCCGTTTCAGCGACCTTACAGATATCAATTCGGTCGCACAACTTGACGATACACTCGTATTTACCTCGCCGGAGACTTTCTCAGTCATCATTACTGAGTGTTCGGGATCTGCGGTCTTGAATACAAGTAAAGGTCGCTCATCATGATAACCGACGAGTCGCTTTTAGAGCGTTGGCAGTCATCCTGGAGTGAAGCGCTTGCTTTGTGGAGTCGCTATACACAATTAAGAAACCCACTTTTATGTGAGACGCATCTAGAAGCTTCAAAACAGGGCTTATCTGGTAGCTTTGCCATGATCCGTTTGAATGATCAGGCTGTCGTAGTTGATTTAGAAGCGATCACCAAATACAAGCTTCAAGACTATGCAGTTGAAGTGCTTGCTCACGAGATTGGTCACCATATTCTTTCGCCAGCAACACTCACAGATCATGCCCGTATGATAGCGAGAATCCATGTCTGCCTTCCTACGTTAGAGAACCAGGCAGGTATGGTCGCCAACCTGTATTCAGACCTACTAATTAACAACCATCTCCAGCGTCAGTTTGGCCTCAGAATGGACGAGGTCTACAAGCGAATAGATCAAGGGGGATCGAATAGCCGAGTATGGCATCTTTACATGCGTATCTATGAGCATCTATGGCAGCTTAAATCGGGCTCTCTAGGAGGGCAGTCGGATTCTGATGCCATGGAGGGAGATGCATGGTTGGGTGCGAGAATTATAAAGGTCTATGCAGAGGATTGGCTTAAGGGGGCGTCTAGATTTGCGTCCCTCTTATTGCCTTACTTGGCTGAAGAAAAAAATACGGCAGATCAGATAGCCAAGTTAATGGATACAAAACATGCTGGAGCCGGGCAGTTTCCTTCCGGCTTGATCAATAAGGATCAGGGTGAAATGGATAATATTCACCCATCAATGGATCCAGATTTGATCGGCGATGCGAGCGCAAATGAGGCAGGAGCAAGGGAATCTAACCTAGGTGAAAGCTCACAATCAGATGGCAATGGCCAGTATCGTGAACCATTCGAGTATGGGGAAATTTTAAAATCCGCAGGTATCGACCTATCAGATCATCAAATCGCAGTGCGTTATTACCGTGAGCGCTCAATACCACATCTGGTTTCGTTTCCATCAAAGAGGCAGCTCGTGAAAACCGAACTTATTCCGGAAGGAACAACTCTTTGGGAACCGGGGGAGCCAATTGAAGATGTGGACTGGTTTAGCTCAATGTCCATGAGTCACAAGGTGATACCGGGTGTTACCACCGTTAAGCGAGAATGGGGATTTGACGAGGGTGCAGAGCCAGAGGTAGAACCTTGCGATTTAGATTTATATGTAGATTGCTCTGGCTCAATGCCAAACCCACAACAAAATACGTCATACACGACGATTGCTGGCGCTATTCTATGCTTGTCAGCACTGAGAGCCGGCGCTGCAGTTCAAGTCACTTTATGGAGTGGCGCAAGGCAGTTCAAAACCACCAATGGCTTTGTAAGGAACGAAGAGTTAATTCTCAATGTTTTGACTGACTACTTGGGCGGCGCAACAGCATTCCCGATACATATTCTAAGAAAGACCCACATAGAGAAACCAAGGACTAGAAACTCCCATATTGTGATTTTGTCGGATGATGGCGTCACAACACTTTTTGACACGGATGAAAAAGGTAACTCAGGCTGGGGTATATCTAAGCAGGCATTAGAGAATGCAAAGGGCGGCGGTACGATGGTGTTAAATTTACACTGGGATTATCCCTTGCCACCTAACAATAAATGGATGGCGGACCATGATGCCGCTTTAAAGCAAGCCGAGGCTCAACAAGGTTGGGATATATTCCCGGTGACGTCTTGGGAAGCGATGACTGATTTTGCTCGGGCATTTAGCAGAAAACACTATGAGGGAGCAGAATAATGACTCAACTCATAACTCGTAGCAATGGTAGTGCCGAAGGCCCCGATATCAACGTATTGCACCATCGGCTAACCGAGTTCCCTAAAGAATTGTTAAACCCTCAATTACCACCTTACTTTTATGCTCTAGTTCATGATGCTCTATATGATTTAAGCACCTCAGTGCGAGCATCAGAACTCACTCGTTTTAAACGGCCTTATGAGCAATGTGATTGGTATCGCGCAACGATGTTGATCGCGTATTTTTTAATGGATAACAGCTTTAAGGGCTTTAGGTTTGAACTGGCTCTTCTGTTGGATGCCTTTGAAAACACAGCTAAAGAACTGGCCCAAGCTGGAACCAACAAGGTATACATCAATGATGTTGATAGAAGAGAAGAGTTTATTCGAGTTGTACTGTCTTCCATAAACCTGCGACCAAAAGGAGAGACAAACAACCAAGCTGAAGATAGATTACAAGCGGTTAGCTCGCTGGAAAGAATGAAGGTTCTCAAAGCCGCGAAAGTAGCAGAGCAAAGAGCTCACGATCTTCGAGTTGCTTTAGCTAAACAAAAAGCCAAAGAAGCGGCTGACAAGATGACACGGGAATAATCATGCAAGCAGCGCCCTGGAATGATTATGAGCGTATGCCAAATTTAGACGAGTCTGGAAGTGCTCGTCTTAAGCACTTGGTTGATCAGCCTCATGCGCCAATATTCAGGAATCAATCAGGTCATCATCTGGCTCAACATGAGCTAGACGAATTAGGTCATTTTACCCGTGAAGAAACCAATCTTAATGCTTCAGCCTGCGCCGGCGAAAATAAATGGATCGATCCTTTTCTAGGAAAATGCCTTGAGAGTGTTCCTTTCTATAAACATTACGATAAAAGCGTCCAAAGATTCGAAGACTATCCAACAATTGATCGTTCAGATTTGGTAATCCCCCCTAAAAATAATTGAAGTCAAAAGTAGAATTTTCTCGTAACATTTACGCAGGAGATTCTGCATGAAAAAATCAAAATACACCGATAGCCAGATTATGGCGATTCTTAAACAAGCCGAAGCCGGCACGCCGGTACCAGAGCTTTGCCGTGAATATGGCATGAGTTCAGCTAGCTTTTATAAATGGCGTGCAAAATATGGTGGTATGGATGCATCGATGAT
>NZ_LWGE01000013.1:0-737 GCF_001635315.1 Oleiphilus sp. HI0123 | reverse complement strand
TCTGATGCGTTGACGCTTCCCTAACGGGAAGAATGTTAATTAAAAAGAAAGGCTCTGGCCGAGGTTCCGGCAGGATTTTGTGCGGGCCTCTTGACGTGGGGAGTCATACCAACGCCCTGCTAAACGGCGGAGTACAAGTGGCGACTTTTTTGCTGCGGAGCGCGAAAAAGGTGCGACTTGTACGGAGTCCGTTTGAGCTGTTGGTTATAACTATTCACTCCGGTATACGCGTTCAAAGTTTAATGAGGTTGGCCTAGATAAACAGACATTGATCTCATCCAAGTTCCTAACTACACCATTAATAACTTCTAGTTCGTGCCTGGTTTCTTCGTAGAACTCACCTTCACAAAGTTCGTTGATATTTTCGCTTCCAAAATACAAACCATTTACGTCGATATGAACGATATCAAGTTTAGTGATGCTAGCTTTTTCCGAATACTCGTATGTCATATCTACTTCATTGGCAGTGACCCCACTTGGCATGACAACCTCAGGGCCAATTACATATGTACCAGACTCAATAGTTGGCCCTAAATCATCTAAATATTCAATGGTTTTGATAAATACACCATCATTAAGCGACCAAACAAACTCACCTACTCGACCTCCTAACACAACACCATCTGAACGCCATTCACCATTAACCTTAGACTGATTCGTGGTGTTCTCTTTAGAGCCGGACGAACAGCCAACGAGTAAAAAAGTAAGAATATACAAAAGGGGTAAATTGATTTTCA
>NZ_LWGE01000012.1:0-541 GCF_001635315.1 Oleiphilus sp. HI0123 | reverse complement strand
TAACACACGATGTACTGCAAGAAAGCTTCCTTTAAATATACCGTGAATTTTTACAGCTTCGAGGGCATATTCAGAGCATGTTGGATAATATCGACAAGAAGGGCCGAGTATAGGACTAATACAGAGTTGATAAGCGCGAATTAGACCAATGATAACTTTTCTCATCATGGTTCTCAGCAAAATTATGTCCTTACTAACACTTTTCAGCAGTCAGTAGTTACGAAGTCCGAGCTGACTTAGTCTTCTTATCAGACTTATTTTGAGATGTTTTACGAACTAACTTACGCCACAGATAGTCTAGTTCTTGAGTGCATTCTTTGCTGCTAGATAAATCAGCACCTTTCTTTGCAAGAACAATAATATCAAGGTTTGGAAGCGAACTACGCTTAGTCCGAAACGATTCTCGTAATAAGCGTTTAATTCGGTTCCGTTGTACAGCGAGTTTTACGTTCTTTTTAGCAACGATTATTCCGAGTCTGCTATCTGAGTTATTCAGGTTTCTAGTCAACATCAAATAATGTTTACTGGAAACTCGTATATC
>NZ_LWGE01000011.1:0-1123 GCF_001635315.1 Oleiphilus sp. HI0123 | reverse complement strand
TCCTCGACTTCCTCGACTTCCTCGACTTCCTCGACTTCCTCGACTTCCTCGACTTCAGTCGACAGCTCCTGACTTATTCTGCTTTCCTCTGGCGCAGAGGCAGTTTGTACCTGCTCGATTGGTTCCGAAAGGTGCTGTTCCTGAGGGCATAGCGCTTGATTTTGCTTTTGTCTGATGCCTTTGACATGTTTGAGAATGGCAGAAAAGAGCTCATTGTCATTGACGGGCTTGGTCACGTAGTCATTCATGCCCGAGGCAAGACATTTTGCTTTGTCTTCTGCCATGGCATTTGCGGTCATCGCGATGATAGGGATCTTCTGATTGCTTTCCCGTATCTTTTCGGTAGCTTGGCAGCCATCCATTAAAGGCATTTGCATGTCCATTAATATGAAATCGAAATT
Source organism: Oleiphilus sp. HI0123 (assembly GCF_001635315.1). Lineage (NCBI taxonomy): Bacteria > Pseudomonadati > Pseudomonadota > Gammaproteobacteria > Oceanospirillales > Oleiphilaceae > Oleiphilus > Oleiphilus sp. HI0123. Next base: position 722 of record NZ_LWGE01000011.1, on the reverse strand, counting down.
GCCTTTTATGGCTTTCTCGTAGCCTTCTTCACCATTGTTGGCAAGGGATACCCGGATGCCTTGTTTAACAATAATTTCCTTCCCTAGCTGTTGATTTGCACCCAAAACTGACCCACTAAAGCCATATATTTGCATCGAATTTTGACCCACGTATAAACCTATCCCTGCTTCAGCAAAGCAGGAGAAAATGGAGTGATAGACGTGGCTCTACTAAGCGTAATTCGACGCTCGCATATTCGGGAGGGACAATCGATTCGATCGATTGCTCGGAAGACCGGATTGTCACGAATTACTGTTCGTAAATACCTCAATAATAGAAATTTAGACCCAAGCTACCCTGCAAGGAAGTCGCCGAGTAAGCTGGATGACTACGAGAAGACCTTAACCTGCTGGCTTCACCGTGAGGTGAAAAAGCATCGAAAGCAGCGTAAGTCAGTCAAGCAGCTATACCAGGATTTAGTACAACTGGGTTACACCGTTTCCTATGATCGTGTTGCTGCGTTTGCACGGCAGTGGCGACAAGAGCAACATGAAGCAAAGAGCACTGCCGCTAAGCGAGTCTATGTTCCACTGACTTTTGCACCAGGCGAAGCATTCCAGTTTGATTGGGGCGAAGATTTCGCCACGATCAATGGTCGGAAGTGCTGCCTTCAAGTTGCTTACTTCAAGCTAAGCAATAGTCGAGCTTTCTTCCTGCGAGCTTATTACAAACAAACGCACGA
>NZ_LWGE01000010.1:0-864 GCF_001635315.1 Oleiphilus sp. HI0123 | reverse complement strand
AAAGGCTGACTTTCTTCAACACTACGGAAGACCCCTGCATCCTTAGCGATACCCGCGGCGTGAAATATCACCAGTACTAAAATAAGTAGTAAGATTTTTGTTCGAGTCTTCTTAAGCATTTCTTAGATATCCAGTTTTTATTATTACTTATAACGAGCTAGGCAGTTTACCAGTAAAAATCATACTTTGTACTTTCAAAAATGAATACCCTGCCATCGATTATGCGTATAATGCCGCCCATTGATTTGAATTTACGCAAAATAGTAATTACAGGAGAGCTACAATGCTAGAAGTTAACGAATATTTTGATGGCAAGGTTAAATCGATTGCCTTTGAAAGCACTACTCTGCCAGCAACAGTAGGCGTTATGAAAGCAGGTGAATATACCTTCGGTACCAGCCAGAAAGAATACATGACAGTTGTCAGTGGCGAACTAATTGTAAAACTACCAGGCTCAGAAGAATTTGTTTCATTTAAAGACGGAGAGACTTTTACCGTTGAAGCAAATCAGTCCTTCGACCTGCAAGTTCCTACAGATACCGCTTATCTTTGTAAGTACGAATAAACAGAATCTATTTAATAAGCCTCTGTGGTGGATTCGTTTTTGGGGTTTTGGTCTTGAAAGATTAAGCCCCTTAAGCACGGAGCGCTTTGCTGTACAGAGGAATAATGCTTATCTGTATCGGCTCAAACCCGACCTTACAGTTTGAGTTTCAAATCACGACATAGTCAAACAACAGCAAAGTCCGCAAAGCTGTCGCTCGACAGGTTAGTTATGATTAGGATAAAACAGCCAAATTCAGCACCTGAAAGGGACTCTTATCTCAACACATCTTTCCTTCTAGCTTTAATACTTGGCTTAGA
>NZ_LWGE01000009.1:0-897 GCF_001635315.1 Oleiphilus sp. HI0123 | reverse complement strand
GTAATGATAGGTTTTTCATCAACGCCAGCTTCACTGGCTTTTAGTTGGATTGGTGTGCCAGCGGTGAAGTCAGTGAACTGGAAGCAGCCATCAATATCAGTGCTAGTTGATTGGTCAGATAAAGCTGTTTGGCTAAGTAATATATCAGCATTGACTGCTACACCGTTCTTTTCAAAGCAGCCGGTAATGCCAAACGGGATAACCCCTGTTTCGATAGCGTAAATCGTAGCGGTGGTTTGGTCTGTGTGCCAAAGATATTCGCCGTTCCAACTTAATCCTTTAGGGTCAGCTCCTGGTGTGTCAAAGAAGTCAACAACGCTACCGTCGCTTGGGTCAATGCGGTAAACCTTGAGTTCTTCTTGGTCAGCTACCCATAAGTCTCTACCGTCCCAGGTAATACCAAAAGGGCGAGCATTAGTGACTGAGGGGTTAGATTGGTATGAAGGTAAAGAGGAGGGGCCTGGTAAAGACAAAAGAAGCGCACCATCTTCAGGGCGTACTTTATTGATAGTGTTAGTTTGCCAGTCTACGACCCAAAAGCTATGACCGTCGTATGTCATGTCGGTGGGTGATGGGAATGCCAGTGACGCGAGTGCATTCTCCGATTCGAGGTTATCACCATCTACCGGGTCTACTTTTATGATGTCGTCAGTTATAGGGCTGGCATTTCATAAATAGTTTTCAGCAAAAGTCAGACCGCCGCCGCCACAGTATTGGCCTGCAGGCGTTGCGCCACAAGTAGGGATGGGGTTGCCATCGCTATTTATTGGTGGGTTATCGGTGTCTGCAAGAGGAAGGTTTAAATCACTGTCGCCTGCAGAGAACAATAGTACGTCGTCACCTACGTCACTTGTGCCCATGTCATCATATATATCTTCAGGATATACCCGGTATATT
>NZ_LWGE01000008.1:0-933 GCF_001635315.1 Oleiphilus sp. HI0123 | reverse complement strand
TTTTTAATTTGTTCCGTTCTCGATTCTACGCGAGCTTCGAGGTTTTGATTGAGATCTAGGATCTCCTTTTCATCAAGCTTTCGTCGAGTAATATCCCGGATCATCACGGTAAAAATGATTTCGTCATCAACAAGCACTTTGTTTGTCACCATCGACAACCAAGCTTGCTGACCTTCAATCGTTGTCTCTATTTCGAAGCGGCCATCGTCTTGCGTTTGGGATGCAAGAAACTCCATATATTCACAACCCTGATCACAGTCTTCATCATCAAGCATTAATTCGAGGCCGCCCCGAGGTTGAACAATTTCAAACTCAGCTTGGGGGTAAAATGCCAGCTCAGGTACAATTTCGTCGAGCATCTTACCTTCAACCTCACCCTCTTGCTTTTTGATAACATCTCTACACGCAGGGGTAACAGTAGTAATCTTACCGTGTTTATCGGTACTTAAAAAAATAAAATCGGATGAAACCAGCAAGATGTCAATCAGGTCACTTTGTCGCATGTTTTTTGTTTTACTTTATCGTCAAATTAAATGGAAGGTTGCATATAACATTAGCAGCAAACACCAGCTTTTCCATTTGCAAAAGGTAAAATCCTTAAAAAAGCTCGAGCTCTCCAGCCTCTTCAATAATGGGTTCCGTCTTATCAAGGTACGTTGAGTCGAGGATGTGTATCAACTCTTTACTAACACCACACTTGCTCGGCATTAAAGCGACAGTTGGAAACAACAAGCCAATATTATTGGCACGGCTATCGAAGTATTTTTCATTTGTTATAATTGAGTCAGACTCAATTCTTTGCATTCCTAAAATTTCGTCAACTACTACAGCGATACTGTTTGAGCCCCCGGTATTAAAGCTAACCAATGTTAACTGTTCTCCCTTAAGACACTGCTCCATCCCAATACGACGACGCAAATCAAGAACCTGCAT
>NZ_LWGE01000007.1:0-688 GCF_001635315.1 Oleiphilus sp. HI0123 | reverse complement strand
CACTTCAAAGAACTCTCTTTCACCCTCTTCAGTAGGCTCAACGCGAGGGTCCAGCTGGCAAATTTCAACCAGGTCTTTAAGAATTTCTTCCAGATCCTTCGATGCAGAATTAAGTCGTTCACTTGCAGAAATAGCGATACCTTCCAAAAAACCCCTTACCCATAACACCATTGCCTCAAGTCGTTCGGATAAAACATAGTCATCGTCTGGCAATAATAAGGTAAAACTACTCGAATCCTTATCGATACCCTCTGATACTTGGCTATAAAAAGCTAACAAGTCCTCAACTACATTAGCTTGAGCTGCAACATTTAACTCATCGACGCCCATATGTTCTAAAACCTGAGCTAAAAAGTCATTCGCCGTACGCTTAATGCCGCCGGTAATTTCCCCAAGTAATAAGCCATGTAACTCACTCGGGTGATTGATCGCACCTTGTCGGTTATAGACATTCGCCAACCAGTCAAAATCACTCTCCTGAGCCTCTTCATTTTCAAGCTCATCTATATCCTGCTCGGAAAACTTGTCTTTTTCTGTCATTTATATCGACCTTTTATCAAAAATTGAGCGAATTATACGAGACCTGCGACTGGATTGCGAAAGCGAGTTGACCCTCACGCTAGGCCAAATTATAGTTACCCCTCAATATACCGAATAGTATTGGTTTATTCTTCAATATTTGACTATC
>NZ_LWGE01000006.1:0-561 GCF_001635315.1 Oleiphilus sp. HI0123 | reverse complement strand
AAGGGGCTGTTACCGATTCTTAGAAAGCGCGATTACCCAAAAGCGCTAAAGTTTGCTAACGACTCACAGGCTGCTATTGCAGCAATTATGGGTGCGGGTTTAAGTCGTTTATTAAACAATGCTAACCGGGATGAAATTGAGTTCGCTATGGAAGAAGGCTTGATGGAAACACTTCCTCGCCTTGAAAAGCGTACACAGTATTTAGCGACATTAGCTAACGTATCTACCTTGCTTGGTTTGCTGGGTACTATCATTGGTTTGATTGCTGCGTTCACTGCAGTAGCCAATGCCGATCCAGCAGAAAAAGCTTCTCTTCTTTCTCAAAGCATCTCCGTTGCAATGAATACAACTGCTTTTGGTTTGATGGCTGCTATTCCTCTATTGCTTTGCCATGCAGTGCTACAGACTAAGACCAATGAAATTGTCGATAGTTTTGAGATGGCTGGTGTGAAATTACTAAATATGATTTCCGATAAAACTGGTCAGTCCTAGCACTCATCTTTTTTATGAACTCAATTGACAGTAGTTTATTTATTCAAAAGATAGATAACTAACCGGTAT
>NZ_LWGE01000005.1:0-431 GCF_001635315.1 Oleiphilus sp. HI0123 | reverse complement strand
CCTTTATGGCGAGCAGATTCGAGCATACTTACCGAAGCGCTATACGGTTCTGGGGACTGATGGTTTTGGCCGGAGTGATACTCGGCAGAAATTAAGACAGTTTTTTGAAATTGATCGACACTATGTCGTGGTGGCGGCTTTGAGTGCACTTTCTGAAGAAGGGAAGGTTGAAGCGAAGGTAGTGCTAGATGCGATGCGCAAATTCGGTATTGACCGAAATTGTCTAAGTCCAACTCAACGATAACCAGGAGACGATGATGAATTCGATAGAAGTCAAAGTCCCCAATGTCGGAGTTGAGGGCGAAGTAGAGGTTGTAGAGGTCTGTGTATCTCCTGGTGATGAAATTGAGGTCGACAGCTCACTTATTGTATTGGAATCGGATAAGGCGACCGTTGAGGTACCCAGTCCATGTGCGGGGAAGGTTGAATCA
>NZ_LWGE01000004.1:0-1686 GCF_001635315.1 Oleiphilus sp. HI0123 | reverse complement strand
TTTGGTCAGGATGATATTGATGGTGGGCTAGTTGGTGGCGCATCATTAAAAGTGAGCGACTTTTTACAAATCTGTAAGAGCGCTGGTTAGTAATTTTTATTGTTGTTTGTTGCAATTAAGAGTTTGAGGCTCTTGATGGGGCGGGCAACTAGAGTAGAAAAATAGGCTAAAAGTATGGAATGGTTAGAGACTGCCGTTATTGTGGTGCATATTCTGGTATCACTAGGTTTGATTGGTTTGGTTTTGCTGCAGCAAGGTAAGGGTGCTGAAGCGGGTGCTTCCTTTGGTGGTGGTGCGTCACAAACCGTTTTTGGTAGTCAGGGTAGTGGTAGCTTCCTAACACATATGACCAAATACTTTGCGATTGTATTCTTTATTACCAGTATTTCTCTGGCGGTGATCGCTAAGCAGAAATCAGAAATTTCTGCAGATGATTTCATTGCGCCTGTTGCTGAGCTTGAAACCTCAGGAACTGATGAGTCGGCGACAGAGTTAGAAGGCGGTGAGTCAATTGATACGGCTGCGAAAGATGCGATGCCTGCCGAGTCAGCGGCGCCAGAGTTAGAATAAGTTTTTGGTTTTTGCCCAAGTGGTGGAATTGGTAGACACGCTATCTTGAGGGGGTAGTGGCGTAAGCCGTGCCGGTTCAAGTCCGGCCTTGGGCACCAACTTAGAAAGCCTGTCACGTTTGTGACGGGCTTTTTGCTTTTCTGGGTTTAAGTTATTTGTTCAAGTAATAGATCAATTGTGGGTAATGAACTGTAAGGTACAGTGCTTAACGGTTGACCCATTAAGGTTTGGTGCATATAATGCGGCCGAATATTGCTGCGCACGAGTATAGTCCAAGCTTGTTTATTGCTTTGATTAATATTGCTGATGTTGATTTATTAGATGTTAGCTTGTGGAAATCAACGATGCGTGAGAAAAATCTGGTAAAAGCCGCCTTTGGTGGTCTCTTGAGTGTTACTCAGAGGCTCGGTTGTTTAAGGTTGTGGTGGCTTTTTCGTGTGATGGGCTTTATGCCCATTTTTTGTTTCTGAAATATGAAAAACGGTACTGCCATTGTCTGCAAAAAAGAAGCTGTTAGAAGAATTGATTGAACCGGTCATTGAAGGGCTGGGTTACGAGTGTTGGGGTATTGAATATATGTCCCAGGGTAAGCACTCTGTGTTGCGTGTGTTTATTGAAAGCGCACAAACCGAAGAAAAACAAGAAACTGAAGTCCCTGGTGAAGTAGATGAAAATATCACTGAGGAACAGGCCAGGGAAAGCGGCATAGAGCTCAAAGATTGTGAGCTGGTGAGCCGTCAGTTGAGTGGTGTAATGGATGTAGAAGATCCGATAAACGGAGAGTATACCTTGGAGGTTTCTTCGCCAGGCATGGATCGTCCATTATATAAGCTAAATCACTATGAACGGTTTCAGGGGCACCAAGTTGCCTTGAAATTACGCATGGCCTATGAAGGTCGTCGCAAGTACAGTGGTTTACTAAAAGGATTGGAAGGAAATGATATTGTTCTTCAGGTTGGTGAAGAAGAATTTTTATTTCCTATTGAAGCGATTGAAAAAGCGAACGTAGTGCCGCAGTTTGATTGAATTTGAAGATTGGAGCGAATGACGCGATGAATAAAGAAATTTTGCTAGTTGTTGAAGCAGTTTCAAATGAAAAGGGTGTTGAAAAAGATA
>NZ_LWGE01000003.1:0-2131 GCF_001635315.1 Oleiphilus sp. HI0123 | reverse complement strand
TCTATTTATGAATACCTGAGTTGGCAGCGTATTAGCGCCAAACTTCGACGAGTTCTATTTTCTCATTAGCAAAAAAGTAATCTGCAGTCCCACCGCCAAAAATAAGCGTCACTTCAATTTTTTGTTCGTCAGCAGATTTCAACAAGCCCTGGTAGGTTTTGCCATCCTTGAGTTCAATTCTTACTTTACGGTCGACGAATTCGGATAAAACCATAATATCAGTTGGCTGATAGCGTAAATTACTCAAAACCACTGTCGCCTGACCGCTGCTCTCTGGTTTTTTAGGTTTCTCTTCAAGCACTGGCTCAGGCCGATAATAACTGCCATCTAAAAACAGCTGCAACGATTGACTCATTTTGCCGTTGATATTTGCACTTATTGCTAGACTAGACACTAGTTCCTGATCATAAAGTCGTTCTAACTCTCCCAACCTTATCGGCACAGGAGGTTCAACTTTTAACTTCAAGACACCGCCTTGCAACAATTTATCACGATATAAATCTTCGACAGCCTCATTTGCCAGCATTCCTATCCCCGCCATACCTATTCGCCAAGCTTGAGAAGCATGTTTTGCATAGGCCTCAGGCTCTAAGCCACTCTCTTCCGTGCATAAGTTCACCATACGACGAGCATAGCCCGCATCTAAATGACTCATTTCTAGGTTATGAATATTTATTGCTGACACATTTCCCGTTTCAATTACGGTATTAAGCCCTTCCAAATCCAGACTTAGGGCCAACTCTAACTTTCCGATCTTATCGATGTCTATCGACAGCGTAATCATATCTTTGCCGCGGGCTTGCTCATAATAGATGCGACCCGAAGCCGATAGCTCTTCTATCCCCATGGCTTTTAAAGCTGAGAAATCCAGAGATGAACGATCTCCGCAAGCAAACAAGCTCATTGGAACCAACACCTTATCGCCAATAAACAGAGCCATCCATTCATCAAGACCGCGCCCCTTAAAAGGCATTCGCAAGCCAGAGTAGCTCATTGAAATCGGAGCAGTCAATTTGCCTACTTTTAAGCTAGGCAAGGCTGTCATCATTGAAGATGCATTGCCTAAACCGAGCGTAAGTTTGTCTATATTAATCGGACGCTTCAAACTAAAAGGCGTTAAAACAAGTCCCTCAAAATGGATATTCCCTTCAAAGTCAACCGATAGCCAGGAATAGCTTAACGAAAGGCTTTTACTATGCTCTTGTTTAAAACTTTCTATAAACTGCATCGCAGAGTACGTGGCATAGGCCTTGATGCCTGCTACAAGGAGCAGCCCAAGAATCAATAAAGCCCCTAACTTCTTAATCATTTCTTATGTTCCAAGTAACTTATCCAACTTCGTATACAAACTATAGCAAATATTCTAAGAATTTAACTTTATCTTCAGATATTTAGGTCTAAGCTAAAATCTATAAGCTGTAGGCAATTAATGGGTTAATCACTGCCAATTCAGCATTTCACCATTTATATAGCTAAAGTCGAAGTTAGACCCTTACCATGAAGCACTCAGATGATGTATCCAGAGCAGTAGACCTTCTGAAAAAAACGCTGCCGGAAATGAACAAACGAAATATCGCTACTACGCCTAATAATTATGCGATTTGGTATGAGTTCGTCGTGGGTGACAACCCGGAACTTAGCAAAGCAATTCAAGAACTGGATGCTAAGAAGACAAGCTATACCACGGAAACCCTTCAATCACTCTATGAGAAATATATTTCAGACGCCCACGAAGCTGCAGTCAATAAGCTGAGCAATAGTGTTAAAGAAATTATTCATAACTTTCTCAACAAAGTTAATAAGGAGGGTCACGGACTAACTGATTACGCGCAGACCTTATCGTCGTTTTCTGAGAAAATGGAAGGTGCCAGTGACATCAGTGATATAAAGTCACTCATTAGCCATCTGCTAGATGAAACCAAGAAGCGTGAAAGCGCTACACAGAGTATGCAAACTTCCCTTGAAAGCATGGCGCTTGAAATGAAAAAACTCAGGGCCGAAGTATCAAAGCTTAACTCTGAAGCAACAACAGATTCCCTCACAAAGGTGAACAATCGCCGTGCCTTTGATATGGAGATAGAAAACTTTATTTCTTCCAGCAAAGCCGAGAAGAAACCATTATGCCTACTGT
>NZ_LWGE01000002.1:0-11643 GCF_001635315.1 Oleiphilus sp. HI0123 | reverse complement strand
TTAGTTGCGCCGGTGAAAGTTGGTAAGCGTGCGACTATTGGCGCGGGGTCTACTGTCAATAAAGATATAGAAGAAGAACAACTAGCTGTAGCCAGGTCAAAGCAAAGAAATATCGATGGTTGGGACAGACCCAGCAAAAAGTAAGTTAAAGATTTCGACTAGTAAAGTAATCGAATAAGATTTGGAAAACAGGAACAAAAGGTATGTGCGGAATAGTTGGAGCTGTGGCTCAAAGGGATGTAGCTGAAATTCTTCTCGAAGGTTTGAAGCGTTTAGAATATAGAGGATATGATTCAGCAGGGTTGGCTTTATTGTCTGAAGCAGGCGAATTTAATCGCTTGAGACGTATAGGCAAAGTTCAAGAATTGGCAGACGCACTAAAGGCAAACCCTTGCAAAGGTGGAACCGGTATTGCACACACACGTTGGGCAACTCATGGTGAACCTAGCGAACGTAATGCCCACCCTCATGTATCAGGTTCCGAAATTGTAGTTGTTCACAACGGGATCATTGAAAACCATCATACTCTGCGTGAGAAGCTAAGTGCCGTGGGTTATGAATTTGCTTCGGATACAGATACCGAGGTGATTGCTCATCTAGTTCATCATGAACTAAAAACACATGACTCACTATTATCAGCATTCAGATCAACTGTGAAGAAATTAGAAGGTGCTTACGGAACGGTTGTTATGGATACCAGTGATCCAGACCAGCTAATTGCAGCGCGTTCTGGTAGCCCATTAGTGATAGGATATGGCATAGGAGAAAACTTCCTGGCATCAGATCAATTAGCATTATTACCAGTAACGAACCGTTTCTCCTTCCTAGAAGAAGGCGATATCGCCGTACTGACACGCCAAGACGTGACCATCTATGATGCTGTAGGTAGTGAAGTATCAAGAGATATCAATGAGTCTGATGTCTCGCATGATGCTGGCGACAAAGGGCCATATAAGCACTACATGCTAAAAGAAATCTATGAACAGCCGATTGCTATTAAGAACACCTTAGAGGGTAGAATTGCAAACGGCCAGGTTCTTGACACGGCCTTTGGTGAAAATACAGCAGAGATTCTAAAAGGCATTGATCACGTTCAAATTATTGCCTGTGGTACGAGCTACCACGCCGGCATGGTCGCACGTTATTGGTTTGAAGAAATTGCTGGTGTGTCGTGTAATATCGAAATTGCATCTGAATTTAGATATAGAAAGTCGGTTGTTCCGGCTAATGCACTATTGGTTACAATCTCGCAGTCAGGTGAAACAGCCGATACTCTGGCAGCACTAAGACTGGCCAAAGAAATCGGATATAAAGCTAGTTTGACCATTTGTAACGTGCCTGGTTCTTCACTAGTTCGTGAGTCAGACTTAAACTATATGATGAATGCGGGCGCTGAGATCGGCGTAGCATCCACCAAGGCATTTACCGTTCAATTAGTTGGCTTACTGCAGCTTGTCGTCGCTATTGGAAAGAACAAAAATATGCCAGCCGAAACGGAAGCTTCGATCGTTGAGGCCTTACAGGCACTTCCTTCAATCATCGAACAAAGCTTGGATATGGATAAGCAAATAGCCGAATTGGCGGAAGACTTTGCTGACAAGCACCACAGTTTATTCCTGGGTCGTGGTGATCAATACCCGGTTGCGATGGAAGGTGCACTGAAGCTTAAAGAGATTTCGTATATTCACGCTGAAGCTTATGCCGCAGGCGAATTAAAGCATGGCCCATTGGCTCTTATCGATGCAGACATGCCAGTCATTGTTGTTGCACCGAACAATGAGCTTCTAGAAAAACTGCATTCTAACGTTGAAGAAGTACGTGCAAGAGGTGGTTTGATGTATGTTTTTGCTGATCGAAACGCACACTTCAAAAGTGATGACACCATGAAAGTACTAGACGTACCACATTGTGAAAAGATCGTCGCGCCGATTTTATATACTGTGCCTTTGCAGTTGCTTAGTTATCATGTTGCGTTGATTAAAGGTACCGATGTGGATCAGCCACGTAATTTAGCAAAATCAGTAACAGTTGAGTGATGAGCTAGCCGTATTTACAGCCGCTATTCATAGGGAAAAGTAGTTAACGATGGAATAAAGTTGTTAACAACTTTCCTTTTGAATGAAATAAACGCGCGATCTTTCCATATTTCTAATTCTCATTAGAAATTTAATCTTCGATTAGCCTAAGGACGGGAAATCGTGTTTGTACTATGCGCGGAATAGGTACGCCCAGTAGGCTGGGAATAAATAGGCTGCTGAAATTCAGCTGTGGGTATTTGAAACTGATTTAGTTGCAAGTCTTCACCTGCTTTAAGCAATTCATCTTCCTTAAGTGCATCACCAGCCTTCTGTTTATCACTGTCTTCTTTTTCTTGAAGGTAAATAGGTTTAGCATTTTGACCGCTTGAGGTATCGGCTTTTAGTGCGCCGGCAATCGCAGCATTAGAGAGCTCTTCACCACCAATTTCTTGAAGTGGAAAATCCTCAAGCGTTGATTTTTGCCTGGTTGAGAAAAAGTATTCAAGATCCTCGTCTTCATCCCAATCCTCATCTGGTGATTCAGAGAGGCTGATTGAAGGTATAAGGAAACATAAAAGCATAAAATGAAAATATTTTTTAGGCATGGCTCTCTCCTTGATCTAAGCAGATATATTATCGTTTTTACAAAAGCTGTCTAGGTACTAGTGATCATTATCAAGGTAATCGATATTGACGACTACATAGCTGACCACGCCATCAGGTGTATTGAGTTCAACTTCGTCATCTATTTGCTTTTTAAGTAACAAGCGCCCCAGTGGTGAGTCGATGCTCAAATAACCAATTGAAAGGTCAAATTCATCTGGGCCGACTAAGCGAAAACGAGACTCTTCTCCTTCGTCATTTTCGAGGGTGACCCAGGCACCGAAAAATACCCTTGTTAAATCGTCAGGCTTACGGTCAACCACTACCATGTCATCAAGGCGCTTTCTAAGGAAGCGAACACGACTATCTATTTCCCTAAGCTGCTTTTTTCCATAAATATACTCGGCATTTTCAGAACGGTCACCTTGTGCAGCAGCTTCAGAAACTGCTTGGGTGACTTGAGGACGCTTTGTTTTCCATAAATAATTTAGCTCATCCTTTAGCTTCTTTTCGCCTTCAGGTGTAATGTATTTTGATCCAGGCTTTTGCGGTGGTCTGTAACGTCCCATTTAGTATTCACATCTTTTGTCGTATAAAACTAGGTTGAAGTACCTAAACTATCTAAGTACCCTTAGCGCCAAGAACTAGAAGAGTAGGTGTAGTAAGGTCCTGCTTTTCAGAAGGTATATTTAATAAAAGCATATTGGAGAAGACAATGAAAGCACAGAAAAAATTGAATGAACTTGCTGAAAGTGCTTTATCACAAATTGATGCATTAGGTTATAACCTAGATGCTATGGGTGTTGAAAACCAGATTAACCGTCATAATTTGATTGCTTTTTTGATGTTTGGACAAAAGCGTTTGGAAGGTGAAATGGATAGCCTTAACGCAAAAGTAGATGTTAGCAAAGCAAAAGTTGAAAGCATTGTAGATAACACTGAGAAGCTTTTTATTAGTGCTAAGAACCTGGCTGTATTTCCGGCTAAATATACGATTGATCGTGTTAGAGCGCAGTTCTAATTAAGTTCTTTATCTTTACTGCCTGATAGAAGCTTAGTACTTCGTGGGAAAACCAGCTCCACTTTTAGGCCTGGGTCATTATCATTTAAGATAACTTTACTGTGGTGGATATCCATCACAGCGAGTACCAGGCTTAAACCTAAACCATTACCTGGCAAAGACCTGCTCTTGGCAACGCGATAAAAGCGTTGGAATACTTTCTCCCTTTCCTCTTCTGGAATTCCAATTCCTGAGTCAGCAACTGATAGATATATATCTTTCTGAGTGCTGTGGAGTGATACATCTATACAGCCACTCTCCGGCGTGTATTTTATTGCGTTATCGATCAGGTTACACAAGGTCTGAAACAGAAGGTCTCGATCACCGTTCAGGTTAACGTTTTCTTCTATCGAAATCGCAAGTTTCTGGTTCTTATCTTCGGCAAGTGCTTCATATAGCTCGGCAGCATCTTGTACCAGTTCACTTAGATTGAAAGGTTGGAAATTTGAAGACTTACTACCCACCTCAAGGCGAGCAATACGTAATAGGGCATTGAAGGTAGCGAGTAGTTGGTCAGCTTCCGCGACTGCATTGGCGACCTGTTGTCTGTCTTGGTCGCGCTCTACACTGATCAGTGTATTTTCTAACTGGTTTCTTAGACGAGTCAGAGGGGTTCGCAGGTCGTGAGCAATATTGTCTGAAATATGACGAATGCCTTCCATTAATTGAACGATTCGGTCGAGCATTTCATTTAGATTACGTGCGAGTTGGTCAAAATCGTCATTGGTGCCACGGTCCGGGATACGAATAGAAAGATTCCCTTGCATAATCCGCTGGCTGGTTTGGTTAATTAGCTCAACCCTTTTTGCTGTACTACGGCTCATCATAATGCCGCCAAGCATCGCCAGAGCGAAGGTAATTCCCATGCCAAAGTTTATCGCACGTTCGACGAGTTGCTTAACGGCCATAAATTCATTTACATCGCGGCCAACAAGCAGCCTTAGTCCACCAGGCACGATGAATACACGGGCACGAGCAGGCCGGGATTCTTCACCTGGCCACCCTAGATTCTCGCCAAGGGTGAAGTTTAGCCAGCCCTCCTGTACTTCTCCATCTTCAGGCCACTTACTTATATTACCGGCGAGCTTAATAAAGTCTCTGGCGGTAAATAAGTAAATAGCCTTGCCATTTGGGTCTCGCGCGACACGCTCCCGGATAACGCTGATTAAACCGTTGAGCCCTTGCCTTTGGTATTGCTCAGCAAGGCCTATAATTTCAGCCTCAATAGTTTCGTCGGTTTGGCTCGACATGTAGCCGGCAGTAGCCCAATAAATAAAACCCATCAGGATAAAGACAGATGTGGCGAACAGTACCATGTACATGATCGCCAATTGAAAGGTAGAGGTCCGAAGAAGACTAAGAATCTTCACTAAGAATGTATCCCGCGCCTCGAACTGTTTGTAGTAGTTGTTTCGGGAAGTCCTTATCGATCTTTGATCGTAAGCGGCTGATATGGACGTCGATCACATTGGTTTGTGGATCAAAATGATAATCCCAAACCTGCTCCAATAGCATAGTACGAGTCACCACTTGGCCTGCATGTTTCATCAGGTACTCTAGCAAGCGAAATTCGCGAGGTTGGAGGTCGATCTTTTCGCTACCGCGTTTGACAGAGCGGGCTAGCAAATCCATTTCAAGGTCGGCAACTTGCAGGTGAGTCACTTTCTCGGAGCCACTGGTTGCCCCGCGTCTGACTAATACTTCCAGGCGAGCAAGTAACTCAGTGTAGGAGAAAGGCTTGGTCAGATAATCGTCACCACCACCGCGTAAACCTTCAACACGATCATCTACGTCGCCTAGTGCACTAAGGATCAGTACAGGTGTTTGGTTACCGGTTGCGCGGATCGTTTTAATAATGGATAGACCATCCATTCCAGGCAACATGCGGTCGATAATCATAACATCATAGCTTTCACTGGCTGCCATTAATAAACCTTCTTTACCGTCGGCAGAATGATCTACAACGTTATCGTTTTCCTTGAGGCCATTGACTAAATAAGCCGCTACATCTTTATCATCTTCAATTACGAGTACGCGCATCTTAACCTCTGCTTGCTTGGGCTCTGAATTTCTTAATTCGCTCATAAGCGTCTTTTATTTCCCGAGTTTTTTCGGTGGCTATTTTCATCATTTCTTCTGGCAAGCCTTTCGAAACAAGTTTATCCGGGTGATGTTGACTAATCAGTCTACGATAGGCTTTCTTTAGTTCAGCATCACTGCAATTGCTCTGTACGCCTAGAGTTTCATAGGCAGCACTGATCATTTGTTCTTCGCTAACATGGCCTGACGTATCGTGCTCAAAGCCGGTAAACCGGTGCTGAGCTGTCATCATTGCCAGTAGTTGTTCAAAATTTCGTTTCTGGAAACCAAGGTGTTCGGCTACTTCAAGAAGCAGCTGGTGTTCATTTGGGTGTAATTCTCCGTCGGCAAGCGCGGTGGTTAGCTGTATCTCCATAAACATTCTAAGGAGATTGGTACGACGGCCGCAGACTCTCTTTAAGTCATCCATGGCAGCGATATAATCAAAATCTTCTTGCTTGCCTTGATTGAATAAATTGATTGCTGCTTTACGTTGCTCGTCCGTCAACTGCATCTTGCTCATGGTGTCTTGAGCAACTTGAATTTCGACTTGAGATACATGGCCGTCTGATTTTGCCAAACGCCCCATTATCGAAAATGTGGCAGCAAAAAAAGCCGCTTGTATTTCTTCCTGATTGCCACCAGAAAAGTTTTCGATATTGGCCATACCTTTATCGAAGCTATGACCAATAGCCGCGCCTAACAAAGCGCCTAAGGGGCCACCGCCAAATGCGAAGCCCAAGGCTCCACCGATTAATTTTCCCCACCAGTTCATTGTCTAAATCTATACCTTGCGTTAAAGCGCTATCTGCCTTTTGCAGTGAATATAAATATATAAACTTAGTGGATTTATATAACCAGTTAAATGTTCGTAACCCGCTTACTTATTGCTTTGGGAAAGCCATGAGAGTGAGGCGTCAGTGGTAGATGATGGTATATATTCGGCGCTGATATAGCCTGAGTAATTAAGCCTATCAAGTGCTTTGAAGATCTGCGAGAAGTTAAGCTCGCCGGTACCTGGCTCGTGTCGGCCGGGGTTATCGGCAAACTGGATATGGCCGATCTGGGCTTGGGCAGATCCTATCTTACGGATAATATCGCCATGCATGATTTGCATATGATAGATATCAAACTGGATCTTTACATTTTCTTCATTGACGTCCTCGAGTAGCTGCAGAGCTTTGTCTAATGTATCAATTATGAACCCAGGCATATCAACTTTACTGTTAATTGCTTCAACCATCAGTGTTATATTTTTTCTGGCAAGCGCTTGGGCAGCATATTTGACGTTAGCAACAAGTTTTTGCCAGTGTTGCTCGTCACTACAGTCAGGCTGTTTTAAACCTGATAAGCAATTAATCTGCTTAACCCCAAGTGTTTGCGCATATTCCAGCGCTGTTTCGAGCCCTTGTTTGAATTCATCCTCACGTCCGGGTAAGCCGGCGATACCTCTCTCTCCTGCATCCCAATTACCAGGCGGGAGATTGAATAGCACTTGTTCTAGCCCATTAGCATCGAGTGCCTCGGCAAGTTCTTTAGCGGGCCATTGATAGGGAAATAAGTACTCAACGTACTTAAAACCGGCTTTTGAGGCAGCCTCAAAGCGACTCATAAAAGGAAGTTCGGTAAATAGCATAGTGAGATTGGCGGCGAACTTGGGCATGCTTATATCCTTGCGATGAGTTTGCTAAAACACTTAACTAGTAGATTTCAGTTGAGTCTGGTTCATATGTTCTAGCTCAAGCAGTAGGCCGCTATGGTCGACATTTTCATTGCCATTAGCAACCAGAGATAGATAAGACTCATAAGTACGCTGAGATAGGGGCAGTGTCAGACCTTCGTTTCGCGCTTCATCAAGTATAGTTTTCAGGTCTTTAAGCTGGACACGAGAGGTCGCGCCTGGCTCAAAGTTTCGCTCTAGCATTCTTTGTCCATGTAATTCGAGAATACGGCTGGCAGCAAAGCCTCCACTTAGGGCTTCTCGTACGGCTTCAGGGTCCGCACCACCTTCGGAGGCTAATAACAGTGCTTCTGATACGGCGCCAATTGTGATGCCGACAATCGCTTGATTGGCCAGTTTGCATAGCTGGCCACTTCCGGTATCACCAATGTAAGTAGACTTCCCAAATGCCTGGAAGAGCTCTTGTGCTCGTTCGAATTGCTGCTTATCACCACCCGCCATAACAGATAAGGTGGCCGCCTGAGCACCTGCTGTACCGCCGGAAACTGGCGCATCCAGATAGTGACACTGATGCTGCTTTGCTAACTGGGCGTGCTTGCGAGCGGTAGAAGGCGGAATTGAGCTCATGTCGATAAATAAGCTATTCGGCTTCGCGCTTTGATAAGCTTGTGACTGATAGATAACCTGATCGACAATATCGCCATTTTCCAACATGCTGATAATAATTTCTGCTTGGCTAATCGCCTCGGCGGCGCTTGCACAAAGTTCGGCTTTATCGGCGAAATCTGCCATCTTCTCGGCAGTTCTATTCCATAGCAATAATTCGAAACCGGCATCCAGTAACTTTTGTGTCATTGGGTAGCCCATCAGGCCGATCCCAAGAAATGCGATCTTCATCTTTTCTCCTAAAACGAAAAAACCGCCCAAGTAGGCGGTTTATATATCGAGCCAAACCTTAATCTTCGATTAGGGCTTTAACCTTCTTCATTGCATTTTTTTCTAGTTGTCGAATACGTTCTGCAGAAACGCCGTACTCATCAGCGAGTTCATGCAAAGTCTTTTTATCTTCGGTCAACCAGCGCTTGGATAGAATATCGAAACTGCGTTCATCCAGAGTTTTTAAGGCTTCGTGTAAACGGGAATTTGCGTATTCAGTGCTGTCCAGCTTTTCCAGTCGACGAGCCGGGTTATGGCTATGATCTTCAATGAAATTAGCGGGAGCCTGATATGCGCTATCTTCGTCATCATCGGCGCCCATGTCGAAAGATGCATCGTGAGCACTTAAGCGACCTTCCATTTCTCGTACGACTTTTGGTTCTACACCGAGGTTCTCAGCTACGTCCTGAACTTCTTTATGAGTGAACCAAGCTAAACGTTTTTTGTTGCTGCGCAAATTGAAGAACATTTTACGCTGAGCTTTAGTCGTCGCAATTTTAACGATGCGCCAGTTTCGTAGAATGAACTCGTGAATTTCTGCCTTGATCCAATGTACAGCAAAAGAAACCAGGCGAACGCCATACTCAGGGTTAAAACGCTTAACAGCTTTCATCAAGCCTACGTTACCTTCCTGAATAAGGTCTGCCTGAGCCAAACCGTAGCCGGCATAGCTTTTAGCAATATGAATAACAAAGCGAAGATGAGACATAACCATATGGCGTGCAGCTTCAAGATCGTGTTCATCATGTAAACGATCAGCAAGCTTGCGTTCTTCTTCAACGCTCAGAATAGGGATACCATTCACGGCCTGAATGTATGACTCCAGGTTTGCGCCCGGGGTAAGCATATCTACGGGCTGTAAGCTTGTACCCATAATAAAACCTCCAACATTTATTCCGTAAGAATTTTAGTGTTCAATATTTTGCTCTGCTCAAATTTAGACAGCAGAACAAAGAAAAAGTTCCATACAGAAAAATTGTACATATATTAAGCAATCATAAAGTATTCTAAAGGGAGAAAAAAGAGTACTACTTTGAAAATTACTGTTGCAGAGACAAGATTAATAAAACTTAAGACTCAGCAATATAGGATTTCTACTTGATTAACTTGGTTCAATATCATCCAAATGTTTGCGTACTGCAAGCCAAGAGCTAAACCAGCCCAGCCCTGTCCCTATTAAGAATAACAATAGTGTAGATTCAAAACTCAGTGATGACAAACTAAAAGTGCTTTGATATGAGCTGGCCAATGCCTCAACCGGGCCATTAAGAATAGCGGTAATGATAATAAGCAGTATCCAGGCAACTAGACTGGCGCCAAAACCAAATAATACACCCATATATAGAAAGGGCCTACGAACGAAACCATCTGTTCCGCCAACGAGTTTAATTACAATAATTTCTTCTTTTTTGTTCTCGATTGCTAGGCGAATGGTATTCCCTAGCACCAGAATAACAACCAGTGCGAGCATTATTCCGATAACGCTTACTGCTTGCTGAAGCATATTAATGATCGACTGAAGCCGCTTTACCCAAACCACATCGAGTATCGCACTTTCGATTTCAGGAAGAGTAATTAGAGCATCTTTGAGCTGCTCAATATGCTCAATCGTATTTAGAGCATCTGATGGGCGAACAATAATGACATGCGGCAAGGGGTTGCTGTCTAAGTAGTCGATTGCATCGGCAAACTCGAAGCGTTCTTTAAAATTGCTCAGCGCGCTATCGTTATCGATAAACTGGCTGCTGGTGATACTCTTTCTTTTTGCAATATCGTCAGCAAGCCTTTGTCCATCAATAAGCGGCACGCCCTTTTTAAGTAGGAGCGTTATTTGTGCGCTGCCATCCCAATCTTCACCTAGTGATTCAATATTGCTTAAAAGGCTAGTCAACAAAGCTGGCAGAACCAGAGCTATGCCGAGCACTGCACAGGTAAAGAGACTGGCAATGGGTGTTTTTAGCAATGACAGCAGAGTCGCCTTAGCCACCTTTTTATGGTGTTCTATATAGTGGTTTGCAGCACTTGGCGGAGGAGCCGGTCGAGCGCCTGAAGATTTGGGTAGCTCAGCCATTAGTCATCTGCTCCAGCAAATTGAGAACGTGAGTCGATCAGACTTCCTTGCTGAAGCGAGATTACGCGATAGTGCATATGATGAATCAATGCCAAGTCGTGGCTCGCTATCAGTACCGTGACGCCGACTTGATTGAACTCGCTAAACAAGTTCATGATTTCGGCTGAAAGCTCGGGGTCGAGGTTTCCGGTTGGTTCATCGGCTAACAAAACGGGAGGTTTATTGACAACGGCTCTGGCAATACCGATACGCTGTTGTTCACCGCCTGAGAGCTGAATGGGTGTCATTTTCTCTTTTGAAAGCAAACCGACTTTATCTAATGCGGCACGTACTCGACGCCCGATATCGCGCGGGTTCATTCCCGAAATTTCTAAGGGAAGCGCAACGTTGTCGTAAACACTGCGATCAAATAACAAGCGATGATTTTGAAAAACAACGCCGACATGACGCCGGTAATAAGGAATTTGCCGCTTTGGGATGCGCATAAGGTCTTGCTCACCCACAGTGACCTTTCCTTCACTGGCTCTTTCCATCAACATAATCAGCTTAAGCAGTGTACTTTTACCTGCGCCGGAATGGCCTGTTAAAAAGGCCATTTCACCACGCGCCATTGAAAAGCTTACGTCATTAAGTGCTTCATGGCCGTCGCTATAACGCTTGGTGACATTCTCAAAATGTATCATTATTTAGTAGGCCTATTGACTTGAGCTGAGATCTTATCGACAGAGATTTATGCTTGTTCGTCGAATAAAGCAGCAACAAACTCATCCGCCTCAAAGGGGCGTAAATCATCTATTTGCTCACCAACACCAATAAAGCGAATCGGTAGACCTAACTGTTTAGCGATAGCGAAAATGATCCCGCCTTTTGCCGTACCGTCCAGCTTGGTTAAGCTGATACCACTTACACCAACTGCTTGTTGGAATACTTGGGCTTG
Source organism: Oleiphilus sp. HI0123 (assembly GCF_001635315.1). Taxonomy (NCBI): domain Bacteria; kingdom Pseudomonadati; phylum Pseudomonadota; class Gammaproteobacteria; order Oceanospirillales; family Oleiphilaceae; genus Oleiphilus; species Oleiphilus sp. HI0123. Next base: position 258 of record NZ_LWGE01000002.1, on the reverse strand, counting down.
GCTAAGTGCGTTTTGGCCTGTACCGGCATCGAGAACCAACATCACTTCGTGGGGGGCGGTATCGTCAACTTTCTGCATAACTCGGACAACTTTTTCAAGCTCGCTCATTAGGTTGTCTTTGTTTTGAAGGCGGCCAGCGGTATCGGCGATTAGAATATCAACCCCTTTAGACTTAGCCGATTCAACTGCATCGAATATGACTGATGCACTGTCGGCGCCGGTGTGTTGGGCAACAACAGGCACATTGTTGCGCTCACC
>NZ_LWGE01000001.1:0-4140 GCF_001635315.1 Oleiphilus sp. HI0123 | reverse complement strand
GTGATAAGGCGCTGGAGCAAACGCTTAGTTGCTGCAGTCGGATAGGACTAAGCTATCAAGTGCTTCCTGACTCGTGGGACGTTGACGAAGTGGCTGACTATGAGCGTTGGAAGGAAGTTATAGCTCAAACTTAGCGCATGATCTTGGCCAAGTTTGAGCTGAATATTGCTAGCGTTTTGCTAAATAAATTGAGTAGTCATGATTTATTTGCTTGGTTTTTGCTATTTTCAGTAAATTCTTTTTCGCCAAAGCGGTTGAAACGGCTTTCCCGTAGTGGTTAAGCACTTTACTTAGCTGCCAGTCAGAACTGCTGCTAAGTTCGATAGCAGTATTCAGTACAGGTTTTTGGTCATTGCTCCCAAACCATGCTTGGCGACATCCATCAATGGAATAGAAATATTCTTCGTTAATCAAACCTTCCCAATAAGCACTGTATTTGTCAGCGAGAATGGTGGATCTTAGAGCTCTGATATTTGCGCTGGTATTACGAAGACCTTGCTTAGCAACCAGCGTTTCAATATCTGCACTCGCGTTATCCGGAGATTCACACAGTTTTATATTTAGCATGCCGTTTGTACAAAGCTGGCGTTTAACTAATTCAATAAATTCTGCGTCCACTATCGGCGCTTCAGCTGAGATTGATGCAAAATGAATTTGGTTTCCATCTTCAAGAAAACGTTTTGCTAATGATTGTGGCCAAAACACTATATTAGATAAGCCTTTTTGATGGGCTTTTAGATGACACTCAGCTAGGTTCTCTAGACTATTTTCAAGGGCGAGGACATCAACATCGTTGAAGTGATTAGCATACTCAAGCGCACGTTGAGAAGCATTGGTGCCTGCAACTAATAGCAGTAAGCGTTCTGGCAGTTCCGATTCTGGCAGCTGGAAGTTATTGATTAGTTCCTGCTTCAAGGACTGCTGATTAAAAAAGTCGATTGTTTGCCGCCTTGGAAATGGCCCCGGTAAGTCATCTTTACTAGTTAGCAGTTCACTTTTCTTTTCTGGGAACTGCTGCTTGAAAGATTCACGCTCAGCTCGACGATATAGGGATGACTCCATTAAGGGTAATAATGCCGATGGCCACTGATCTAGTTCCAGCGCTGTTAAGTTAACTGCATAAGTCTGAGAGAAGAATGCCTTATACATACCCACAACAATCAATGCGCCGGCTACCTCATCAACTTCCCACTGGTGTTGGAGGGTATGTTGAAGAGATTGATCAATTAGCTCGACTTTTTCCTCTTCAACTTCATCAACGATTAAAGCGAAGTTAGTACGCTCCGCATAAACAGCAATCGCGATAGCTAGCACTTGTAGATCATCCCGAAGGGTGCCTGACTCAACGCACTCTAGCAAAATGCTTTGGCGCAATAGCGTTATAAATTCTTCAACATGCGGATCAGGTAAAATGCAGTTTAGTAAGGAGTAATACACTAAGGGGTCTTTTGCGACTTCAAGCATTTCAATCGTCGCATTTGGATTACTTAAATCATATTTTTTGACTAGCAATGCCGCAGCGAATCCGGCAAGTTTATCTAAAGCCAGTTCGCTCTTTGACAGAAGCAAAAACAAATCAGCTTCAAGCTGAGTGTTGTAAGATTCTATCTTTATATGTGGGCAGCAGTTAAGCATGCCATGCAAGATCGTAATGTCATCATAGCCATGATTGATTAAAGATCGATAATGCAGGTAAGCGACATCGAAGTGGCCAAGTGCATGATGAGCTCTGGCCATACCTAGAAATGCGTTCTTATTGCCATTATCAATTGAAAGTGCTTTTTCGAACTGTCTGATTGCTAACTCAGGCTCTTCAGAAATTATATGTAGATAACCTAGATTCGTCAGGTATTGTGTATTTTCAGGCGAGTGCTCCAAGCACTTATCAAATAGTTCTTTTGCGGCAGAAACATTCCCTCTATCAAGCTCTATGCGGCCAAGTAGGTTCATTGCCGGCGCGTTGTTCGGGTCGAAGTTGATGACTTCAGTGATCAGCTTGAAAGCCTTATCCAAAGAAACCTTCTTGTCTTCAACAGCAGTATCGGTACTGTTATACATCTTGTAGAGGTCATTCGCGTGGATAAGCAGGCGTGCAATATCAGAACGTTCACAATCGCTGAATTCATTTACGATTGGTTGGAGCTTAGGAGTAGTAGGACTCATATTAGGTAAACCTCTTCCGCTTTTTTGTATTATCTAAGGTAGTTATCCCTAATAAGCGAAGACCGTGCCATACATCAGGTTTCCAGGTGAAGTAGTAAAAGAAAAACTGAATGACCGCTTCAGTTCATGAGAATCTTTATCGAACTATACAAGTTTACGATTGTTAAATAGCATGCATGTAACTATCTATTATTGCATCATGTCTAAATTTGCTAGATTATCATGCGAGATCAAAGCATTAGGAAAGATAATTAAATGAATATATTGGTAACGGGTGGGGCAGGGTTCATCGGTTCGGCTTTAGTTCGGTATCTTGTAAATACTACCAAACACAGGGTTTTGAACCTTGATAAGCTTACGTATGCTGCAACTTTAGCATCGCTTTCAGCTATAGAAAGTGATGAGCGCTATACCTTCGTGGAAGGGGATATCTGCGATAGCGCTCTTTTGAAGTCTTGCTTTGATTCCTTTCAGCCCGATGCTGTTATTCACTTGGCGGCTGAATCTCATGTTGACCGTTCTATCGCTGAAGCGGGCGACTTCATTCAAACTAATATCGTTGGAACCTATCAGCTTCTAGAGGCCTCACGTTTGTACTGGCGCTCCTTAAGCAATGATGCTAAACAAAGCTTTCGTTTTCATCATGTTTCGACCGACGAAGTGTTTGGGGATATAGGTGAAGGGAGGTTCAATGAAAAAAGTTCATACCAACCCAGCTCTCCGTATTCTGCCTCAAAAGCGAGTGCTGATCATCTTGTAAGGGCTTGGCATCGGACCTATGGGTTGCCTATATTGTTAAGTAACTGCTCAAATAATTATGGCCCTTACCAGTTTCCTGAGAAGCTCATCCCCTTAACTATAAAAAACGCTTTGAGTGGCAAAGAACTGCCTGTATACGGAGAAGGAAAGCAAGTTCGAGATTGGTTATATGTTGATGACCATGTAAGTGCGTTGTACTGTGTGTTGAGTGAAGGTAAGGTTGGTGAAACTTACGTGGTTGGTGGTAATCAGGAAAAGCAAAATATAGAGGTCGTTAATCAGGTATGCGAAATCCTTGAGGATTTAGCGCCTAGCAAGCCCGAAGGCGTTGCGTTTTATCGAGACCTTATTACTCATGTTACAGATCGGCCTGGTCATGATCAGCGTTATGCAATTGACGCGACCAAGATATCCAGAGACTTGGGCTGGCGCCCCAAAGAGAGTTTTGACTCTGGTCTGCGTAAGACGGTTGCATGGTATATGCGCCAGTTTGAAACTAGCAAATAGCCTAAATAACAAGAAGAGTGTGGGGAGGTGATTGAGTGAAGGGGATTATTCTAGCGGGAGGCGCAGGTTCGCGACTATATCCAATAACCCGAGGCGTCTCTAAACAGCTATTGCCGATCTATGACAAACCGATGATTTACTATCCGATGTCTGTGTTAATGCTAGCGGGAATTCGAGATATTCTAATCATTTCTTCTCCCGAAGATTTACCGAGTTATCAGAACCTATTGGGCAATGGTGAAAACTTTGGCCTACGACTCAGTTACGCTGAGCAAGCGAAGCCAGAAGGCTTGGCGCAAGCTTTTCTTATTGGTCGAGAGTTTATCGGCTCCGGAAAGGTTTGCCTTATTCTCGGTGACAACGTCTTTTTTGGGCAAGACTTTTCACCAAAGCTTAAACAGGCTGTAGAGCAAGAACGTGGCGCAACCGTATTTGGTTATCGCGTCAAAGATCCCGAGCGTTTTGGCGTTATTGAATACAGCGATAGTGGCCAAGTACTGTCTATCGAAGAAAAACCAAGCGAGCCGAAGTCAAATTATGCAATCACAGGCCTCTATTTTTTTGATAACGATGTCGTTGACATAGCAAGCCGGGTTAAACCTTCAGCTCGTGGTGAGCTGGAAATAACCGACGTAATAAATGCCTACCTTGATCGCGAACAGCTAAATGTAACAGTGCTGGGGCGCGGATTTGCCTGGCTCGATACGGGAA